>DURM01000032.1 GCA_012837335.1 Bacillota bacterium | reverse complement strand
TTTAGTAGATGTGACTGTAAGCGGCGGCAAAGTTACCGCAATCGATGTAGTAGAGCATTCGGATACCGGTTTCATTGCTGAGCCTACCTTTGCAGAGCTGATTCCTCAGATTGTTGAGAGTCAGAGCTTGGTAGACGTTAAATCGGGAGCAACTATGACCAGTAAGGGCTTGCTTGGAGCTGTATCAGCGGCAGTCAGTGGAAAGGAGGCACAATAAATGTCGGTTGGAAAAGAATTTATTAAGGGCATCTGGAGCGAGAATCCAGTTTTCCGCTTGGCTGTCGGACTGGTACCGGCACTGGGCATTACCCATTTAGCCATTAACGGAGTGTACATTGGCGCGGCGTCTGCAGTTGTGCTGCTGGCATCCGTGCTGGTTAAAATCGCGGTATCAAAACTTGTAAGTAAAGATGTTGGTATCTATGTTGACTTTGCCTCCGCGGCTGTGTTTACAACACTATTATATCGATTGGTGGCAGCTTACCAGCCTGAGCTTATGGTACAGCTGGGGATCTATTTCCCCCTCATTGCAGTCAACAGCTTTGTTTTGCAGCGATTATCCTGGAAAGCAGCTCCCGCAGCCAGGGTCCTTGATGCGGTAGGCATGGGAATTGGCTATACAGCAGCGCTAACTTTGATCGGCATAATCAGGGAATTTGTTGGCTTAGGCCAATTCTTTGGAGTCGCTGTGCTGAAAGGCACTCTTGCGCCTTTTTCACTGGCGGCAACTGTTCCCGGAGGATTTGTAATTGTGGGCCTGCTGATGGCTCTCTTTAATGCAATAAGCGGTAAGGGAGGCGAAATTAATGAATAGCAGCCTGCAATTCTTGACAGATGGTGTTATTACACACAATTTGATTCTGTTTCAGGGTTTAGGAGTCTACGCCCTGCTTCGTTTCACCAAATCGATCGGAACAGCTTTCAAAAGCTCGGTTATGATGCTTGTTTCGACACTGACAGCTTGCGCTTTAGTATGGCTGGCAGAACCATTAATACCAACTCATTTTGGCATGCAGCTTCCGGCTTATTTGGCGATTGCTTTGGCATCCGGTCTGCTGTGGAATAAAGTTTTGGCACAGGCTTTGGCTCTAGAGCCGGAGCAATCACTTTTGACCGCTTTCATAAACTCTGCTTTGATCGGGGTGCTCTTAGGCATTCCTCAAGATCTGCCAGCAGGGGCAGCGATAGTCGGTTATGGAGCAGCATGCGCTGTAGGTTATGGTTTAGTGTTGATTGTTATGGCTGGGATAAGGGAACGTCTGGCGTTAGCGAATGTTCCAAAACCGTTTAGGGGGGTCCCCATCCTGCTGATATCAGCGGCCTTATTGGCGCTGGCGCTGATGGGATACCGGTTATAGAAAAGGTGGAGGCGATCCTCCACCTTTTCTTTTACGCACGGTATTCAGAAAAATGGCAAATAAGGAGGATTTTGCGGGATTATGTCGAATAGAAAAAATGCACCCAAGGGAAGAGGTCAGAAGGGAGTAAGATAAATGACTGCGCGGCAGCGCGTGATCGTTTTCGCGTTGGTTGCCATGATTCTGATTGGAAACGGTATTGACCTCTTTGTGTCCCGCCAAAAAGCAGTGCGCTTTTTGGCAGCTGCAGATGCAGCAGGCCCACCTGCATCTGCACAATTAAGAGAATCTAATGATTTGAACGAAATAACAGATTCAACTGGAGCAGAAGAGCTGGACGAATTAAGCGCAGGATCTGCGGCGCCGGCTGATGGAGAGATTCCGATCGCAGTAACCAAGGCTCTTAATCCAGACGGAACAGAGCATGATTTAGAGGAATGCAAGTTGATTCACATCAACTGGGCTGTCTCCAAAGAGCTGCAGCAGCTGCCCGGAATAGGTTCGGTGTTAGCTGAAAGAATAATTGAAAAGCGCCGCGAAAAGTTCTTCCTCAAGTTTGAGGATCTTCTGACCGTATCTGGGATTGGACAAAAAAGATTAGAAAGAATTAAACCGTTTATCTGCTTAGCTGTACCGCATGTTGAACAATAAAACTCGTCCTTTCCTTCTTGTTTTTCCCCTGCTGGCTGTGGGAATCTATTTGTCGCAGTATGCAGAGTACGCAGTAATTGCTGCAGCAGTGGCTGGGGTAATTGCAGTATGCTGGTTCTTCCTTGAGTATCGGGGAAAGAGCGGAGCGGTAGGATTTTTCTGGCTGCTGATGATCTGTGCTGGATACTTGCTCGGCGTTACCGATATGGGTATTCTGCCGGATGCAGATTTCCAAGCAGCAGTTACAGGAGAAGTTGTCAGTGTGCGGAGATTAACCTACTACCAGCGGGTTATTGTCCAATCCCCAGAGCTTAAGGCCAAATTGGCCGTGCATCTGCCGCTGGATGTCGATCTTGCACCAGGGCTTTGGTTGTCCGTTTGCGGGCGCGTCACAAAACCGGACAGCGCCCGCAATCCGGGCGAATTTGATTACCGAAGTTATCTGCGGGGGCAGGGCGTGTATGCCTTTGTGGAAGTCGATGAGTTTACAGTCTTAGAAAAGAAGAACCGCGCTAGGCTTTTTCTGAACAGCCTGCGGGAATATGTAAAAAATAATTATCGAGAAAATATGCGTTCTCCGCAGCTGCTCACCGCCATAGTGTTAGGTGATCGCAGTGAACTCAGCGCTCAGCAGCTTGCTTGGTGGGAACAGCTGGGTATAGCCCATTTATTATCTATATCGGGAATGCATATCGGCTTACTTGCAGTATTTATCTGGGCAGTACTGCGTCCTATGCCGGGTTCCCAGACCTTTAAAACAGTGCTGTTCACGGTGCTGCTGCTTGTTTATGTGCTGTTAAGCGGTGCTAAACCTTCTGCTTGGCGGGCCTGGCTGGCAGCTGTAATCGCTGCTTTCGGATCAAACCGTCATTTGGATGGACTGCACTTATGGAGTTTAATTGGTACTATTATGCTTGTTATTTCTCCAAGCTATCTTTGGCAGATAGGTTTTCAGCTTTCTTTTGCTGCCAGCGGCGGAATTATTCTATGGAATCCGTTGATAAGAAAACTAACTGCCAGAATAACAGGCGGATGGGTATCAAGGATTATAAAGCACTTTGTCAATTCGATCGCGATTTCCCTTGCTGCGCAGCTGAGTATATTTCCACTCTTACTTTATCATTTTTCGGAAGCTGCGCTGATGGGTCCCATCGCGACTTACTTAATGCTTCCTTTTGTCTCAATCTTGCTGGTAGGCGGACTGGTTTTAGGGGCATTTGGGAGACTTGCGTTTCTAGGAGGATTTTTACTAGACAGAGTCACTGGTTTAACGGACCTCCTCTGTCGACTCCTTTCAAACCTCGGGTGTGTGATATCAGTTCCGATCAAATCCTTTTCTCTTGTTTGGGGCTGGTTTTTGCTCTTCTCTTGGATGGGTTTACAGGTTAGAAAAGAGTATATTAGGATTGGGAAACCAACATTAATCAAGGTGAGCTCTAGGATCTTAACTTTGGTTATGATCCTAAGTATGCCCCAACCAGTTCGCATACCCCTTGAAATTACCTTTCTTGATGTCGGTCAGGGAGACTGCATTTTCATCCGCACTCCGTATAAGCAGCATATTTTGATTGATGGCGGCGGAGATTCGGTTTACTGGCAGCTGAGGGGCAGAAATGTTGGCTTAGAAACCGTGGTTCCGTACCTGCAGTATAAGGGAGTGGAACACATCGATCTGGTTATTCTCAGCCATCCTCATGAAGATCATTTGTTTGGTCTGCTTGCGGTGCTGGAAAACTTCAGCGTAGGAATGGTACTGGATAATGGTCAGCCTCATACAACTGCCACTTATGTAAAGTATTTGGAGCTGATCGATTCTAAGCATATTCCCTATCGACAGTTAAGAGCTGGTGATCAGCTGCTGCTGCGGGGCGGTGTACGGTTAGAGATTTTCCATCCGGACCAGCTTTTGGCTGGGACTGGGTCTGATTTAAACAATAACAGTTTAGTAATTAATCTTAATTATCAGGGCAGAAATGTGCTTTTTACCGGTGATTTGGACTGGGAGGGTATGATTGACCTGCTGCAGCGCGGCAATCTACCCCAAGTCGATTTGATTAAAGTCCCTCACCACGGCAGTAAAACTGCACTCCTGCCTCAATTTTATCAAACTGTACAGCCTGACTACGCTGTTGTGACAGTGGGTAAAAACTCTTTTGGCCATCCTGATCCGGATGTAATGGAGTTCCTTGCGGACATGGGGATCAAGACAGCAAGAACTGATCAAGAGGGAGCCGTGTCATTCTATATTTGGGCAGGAATGCTCGGCAGGTATTCAAAGTCTAAATAGCGAAAACCTAATCTGCAGCAGGAGTCGTTACTAGGAGGATGTGCCTTGAATAAAATAAAGGAGCGCATATTGACCCAGCCGCTGGCACGGCTGTATATTATTCATGGAGAAAACCAGTATCTTCAAAAAGAGATCTATACCACACTGCAGAGACGGGCAGAGCAGGATGGAATTCTGGATTGGAATTGGGTCAATCTGACACCGGATAAAGAACTGCAGCCGGCCGATGTTATGCGGGAACTGCAGACCACCCCATGGGGTGGCGGTACTAAAATAATTGCCTTAACCGATGCCGATGTTCTTGATGCTGAGTTTCTAAACAAACTGGCAGACGGATTAGCGAAGGCTACAGAGACAAACTGTCTAGCCTTATTTTTTAATAAGTTAGATCGGCGTCTAAAGGCAGTTAAGGGACTGCTCAAACTAGGTGTTGAGGTAGAGTGCCTGGGAATAAAAGGTGAGAATTTAGTGCGGTGGGTCCTGGATTACCTCAGGCTGCGGGATAAAAAAATGCCTCAGCCAGCAGTGCAGAAGTTTTTGGCTAAGGTGGGAACAGACTTAAATCTGATTGCTAATGAGCTGGATAAACTGATTCTCTATACAGGTGATGAGGCGACTATCACAGAGGATGATGTGTTTGCTGTAACATCCACACCGCCAGATCAGCTTGAGCACGGCGGAATCTTTGATTTAACTGACGCTGTATCAGCTAGAGATGTCGATCAAGCTTTAACCATTTTAACCCAGCTCCTTGATGCAAAAGAACCGCCCCTAAGAATCCTGCCGCTGATCGAACGGCAGCTGCGTCTGCTGTTAGCTGCTAAAACCCGGGGGCGGATGAGTATTTCCGCTGCTGCTCAAGCTATGGGAGAGAACAGTGATTATGCGTTAAAACAAGCGGAAAAGTATAAGAATAAATTTACTCTCGAAGAACTATACAGTGGTTTGCAGCAGATCGTCGCCGCCGATAACGAACTGAAATTTGGAGCTGATCCGTATCAAACTATGGAGCAGTTAATCATCAATATCTGCTTATAAAAAAAGCGCCCTGCATTCTGCGGGCGATTTTTTATATAGTTACGCTTTCTATCAGCTTTAATTAGCTGCCAGTTTTCTGGTCAGGCGTGACTTTTTACGGGCAGCTGTGTTTTTATGAATCAAGCCTTTGGAAGCAGCTTTATCCAAAGCTCTAACGGCGCTGCGTAAGTAAACTTCAACGTTCGGATCGTTCTCACTGAGAGCAGTTTCAAATCTCTTGATCGATGTTCTTAAGGCAGATTTAGCTGATGCGTTGCGAACTCTTCTCACTGCGCTGGTGCGAACTCTCTTTTCAGCAGACTTAATGTTTGGCACTGATTGTCACCTCCGTTAGATTAATCACCGCAAGTTATTATATCATCATCTGTTCGGGATTTCAATACATGATTCTACCCTATCTCGGACATTATATCAACAGAATGTTTGATAAAGGAGTGGCAGCCAGGATGGAAAAATTTCTAGATCCTTATCAGCAGGAGTTTCTAGATAAATATGGAGTTCGAACAGACTTGGCGATTGAAGCTCACGAGGTGATTGTCGAGCGGGAAGGTCCGCCCGAACTGCCTGGAGTGATTGTAAAAAATGAAGAAACCGAGTACGCCTCTATCAGCCGGGTCACTGTTGAAAATGAAGTGGGAGCCCGCTTGATCGGCAAAGCCCCGGGAAATTACTCTACCATTGAAGCGCCCGGGCTGCGGAGTCATAATCGGGAAATCCATCAAGATTTAGGTGTTTTGGTTGCAAAGGAGATTCAGTGGTTCATTGACCAGCATCAGTTAGGACCAGAAGATTCGGTGCTGGTTGTAGGACTTGGTAATTGGAATGCGACACCTGATGCCCTTGGACCAAAGGTTGTTGGAGAACTGATGGTTACCCGGCACCTGCTTGAGTTTTCCCCTCCTGAGCTGAGGAAGGGACTGCGCCCAATTGCTGCGATTGCTCCTGGAGTACTTGGTTTAACTGGGATTGAAACAGGAGAAATAATCCGCGGAATTGTGGGCCAGATCGAGGCTAAAGCAGTTATCTGCATCGACGCTTTAGCAAGCCGCAGTGTGAGCAGACTGTGCAGTACTATCCAAATATCGGATACTGGTATCCATCCCGGCTCCGGAGTTGGCAACAAACGCATGGCAATCAACGAAGAGACCTTGGGTATTCCGGTTTTTGCGATCGGAGTACCGACAGTTGTACATGCCTCAACGATTGTTTCTGATGCAATGGATATCATCAGCGGTGAAGATCCGGATCAAAAACAGCGCGCTCAAGAACTCCCGAAAAAAACAACCTTTAATCTCGATCCGCAGAGTATCATGGGTTCACCAACCCAAGCTCAAACTTCGCCGCATCAGCCGCAGCCCCAGATGAATCCGGATCAAAAGCGCCAGATGCTCGCTCAGGTGCTGGAACCATATATGGGCAGCATGATTGTCACACCTAAAGAGATTGATGATTTGATTGATGATGTGACCAATGTGATTGCCGGAGGCTTGAACACTGCCTTCCACGAGGCAGTTGATTACAGCGAGATCTTCCAATACCTCAGCTAAAAAATCACCCCTGCTGAATAAGCCAGGGGTGTTCTCCTGTTTAGGGGAGATCATAGTCAATATAAACATGACCGGCAATGCTTTCTACCGGCTTTCCTTCGATGAGGATCCTCACCCGGTCGATTTCTGGAAACTGAGTGAGCGCGGCTGCGATTGCCTGCACCAAGTGGCTTTCCAGTTGGCTGCCGCCGACAAAATTTGTCTGTATTTCTTTGGAAAAGTCAGCGATGGCAGTTTTGTTCTCAATCGTCAAGCCTAGAAGTTTTGTCCCGGAGGGAACAGAAGGAGTTAGTTCAGTTTCAGCTGCGGTAGGGCCTGCCAGCAGCTGTTTTAATGCTTTTTCAGGTGAGGCTGGCGCAGAAACAGACCTTACCACGGGTACTAGGAGAAAGTTGGTGGGTGTAGCGCGGATGAAATGCACAACAACATGGTCGTTTTGTTGTAACTGATAGAGTTGATAGGCTAAGTAACCGGATAAAGCCAGGCTGGCGATTAAAAGCAGAATTAAGAAATAGCGCATGAGACATCACTTCTTTCCATTAGTCTTAGTTATAGCTTAACATATTTTTGGCAGTGGACAAATATAATGTGCTAGATCCAGCGAAAGAGGTGTAAGCGTGGCACGACACCGCAGCCGCTATCCAAGCGCATCCATCTTGTCCATGATTTTCATCATCATTCTGTGTTTGTTAATCGGATATTTCAGCTATCAGCTTTTTTTCAGTGATATTGGCTTTGATCACTCGTTAGCGCGCAGTGTGATAACTTTGGGGATCCCGGTTGTCGGTGATCAGGAAGAGTACAGCCCTGGATGGGAGTACACACTGCGTTCGCTGATCTATCTGCTCACAGATTACGATCTCGGCAATCCCGATACGCTGCTGAAAAATACCATACCGCTAATGAGACAAGCCGAGCAGATGCTGATTTCTGAGGAAAGACCGCTTGTTTTTATTCCTGAGCTGACATTCGCTCCTGATCCTTTTCAACCCCAAAGTCAAGAAACATCTCAGTCACCAGGTGTAGTTTCTTTGTCTCTTGAACCGCAGGTGCTGATCTATCACACGCACTCATCAGAAATGTATTTGGGGCAGACAGCTGCTGAAGGGAATTACCAAAACTCCCATTATGTATTCAGTTCCAACCACGATACCAAAATAACTGGTATAATGGAGGTGGGCAAGCACTTGGCGCAAGCCCTGCGGAGTCAGGGTATCGGTGTTATCCATGACACTACTATTCATGATTGGCCGAGCCTGAGCGGTTCGTATATCAACTCAGAGCGGACAGCCCGACGGCTGCTTGAGCAGAATCCGGGTGTGCGTTTTGTTTTTGACGTTCATCGCGATGCTGGTGTTCCGGACCGGGTTGTAATGATTGACGGCAAAAGGGTGGCGCGGGTGTTGTTGGTAGTAGCTACGGCTCAAGATATTCCCCAAAACCATCCGAATTGGCGCAAAAACTATGAGTTTGCCATGGAATTCTACCGCTTAGCCGAGCAGATGTATCCTGGATTTATGCGCCCCGTGCAGATTCGGCGTGACGCCCGCTATAATCAGCATCTTCACGAAAACAGTATTGTGATAGAGATAGGATCAGTTGAAAATACTATCGAAGAAGCACTGCTGGCGGCCGAACTGGTTGCCACCATCATAGCAAAAATGCTATAATGAAACTTAGGTTTAGTTGAAGGAGCAGAAGATATGGCCGATATTTCCAGTTCGAAACAAAGGGTTGCCCGGGCTGCCGGGATCGTGATGTTCGCAATCTTTCTCAGCCGTGTGCTTGGATTTGTGCGGGAACGGGCTATCGCTACTGTTTTCGGCAGAACGTGGGAGACAGATGTCTTCTTTGCCGCGTTTGCAATCCCGGACTTAATGTATCAGCTTTTAGTCGGAGGCGTAATCAGCTCCGCATTTATCCCGGTGTTTACCCAGTATCTGGCCAAGGATGATGAAAAACAGGCGTGGCATGTGGCCAGCTCCTTCATTAATCTGACCGGCACACTGCTGGTTATGATGACCATTTTAGGAATAATCTTCACACCGATTCTGGCTCCATTGGTTGGAATTGGTTTTGAAGGAGAACAGAGGAGTCTGCTGGTAAAATTGATGCGGATAACTTTTCCGGCGGTGTTCTTTACTGCCTTATCCGGTATCAGCATGGGTGTGCTGAATTCTTATCAAAAGTTTACTCTACCAGCCATCGGGCCATTAATTTATAACTCTGCGCAAATCCTAAGCGCTTATGTCTTAGGACCGATTTTTGGTATTGTGGGCATGGCTTACGGTACGGTTGTGGGTTCCTTTGGCAGTTTTTTCATTCAATTTCCAACCGTAGTCCAGCTGGGCCGCAGTTATTATCGCCGACTAGTTGACTTTAAGCACCCGGGTATGCAGAGAATGTTTAAGCTGATGCTGCCGGCAATTCTGGGCTTGTCTATTGCGCAGATTAATATGATTGTAGGGCAAAACCTTGCTTCTTTATTAGAAACAGGTTCGATTGTGGCCCTTAGGCTCGCTAACCGCTTAATCAATTTTCCCTTAGGTATTTTTGCAATGGGACTTTCTACCGCAATTTTCCCAACGCTGGCCAGGCAGGCTGCCAAAAATGAAATGGCCGAGCTGAAAGAAACCTTCTCATTCGGACTGCGTCTGGTATTTTATATTACGGTACCTTCAGCGGTGGGGATGGCAGTTTTACGAGTGCCCATTGTCAGACTTTTGTTTGAAACCGGCGAGTTTACCAGTCAGGATACAGCGATTACCGCTTACACTTTACTATTTTATTCTGCGGGGCTGATCGCTCAGGCAGGACTGCAGATTCTGACTAGAGTATTTTATTCACTGCAGGATACAGTTACACCCGTTAAAGTCGGTTTTGTAACTGTTATACTTAACTTTGTTATCAGCATTTCACTGTTAAAGTGGACAAACCTCGATACCGGCGGATTGGCGCTGGCATTCTCCATAACAAGCTTAATCCAGATGCTGATTTTGGTTTGGTCACTCCGCAAAAAACTCGGAGCTGTTGATGGCCGGCGGATACTTGACACAGCTGTCCGAGCTTTAGCTGCTGCAGCGGTTATGGCTCCCTGCACTCATTATACTGCCATGTTTGCTGCGCAGTATGTCAATCTGGTGAGCACAACGGGACGTCTGCTGCAGACATTCAGCGCAATTGCTGTTGGAGTGTTAGTTTATGTAATCATGAGTTTTCTTTTGCGAATGAACGAACCGATCTTTGTGTTGGATATTATTAAAGAGCGGCTGGTACGGAAACGCCGCTGACGCAGTTATGAAATATTGGTATAAAGGACTAGATAGATTATGAATCAAAAGCAGATCAGAAATTTTTGTATCATTGCTCATATCGATCATGGGAAATCAACCTTGGCAGACCGGCTGCTGGAGGCAACTGGGACTGTAACCCAGAGGGAGGTTTCCGAGCAGATGCTCGATTCCATGGATCTTGAGCGGGAACGGGGAATTACGATCAAGCTGACTGCTGTGCGCTTAACTTACCAGGCTAGGGATGGGCAGGAATACACCCTCAATCTCATCGATACGCCAGGCCATGTGGACTTCTCGTATGAGGTGTCCCGCAGTCTTGCTGCCTGCGAGGGAGCACTGCTGGTCATAGACGCTTCTCAGGGTATTGAGGCTCAAACTTTAGCCAATCTTTATCTGGCACTCGAGCATGATCTAGAGATTATTCCTGTAATCAATAAAATTGATCTTCCCAACGCCGATCCGGAACGGGTGAAAAAGGAACTTGAAGAAACAATCGGCATAGACAGCAGCGAGGCGATCCTAACGAGCGCCAAGACCGGTGAGGGGATCACCGATATTTTGGAGGCGGTTGTTACCCGAATCCCTGCTCCCAAAGGTGATCCTGAGGAAAAGCTGCAGGCGCTGATCTTTGATTCTCACTACGATACATATCGGGGTGCTGTTGCTTATGTGAGGATTTTTGACGGGGCTTTAAAGGTTGGGGACGAAATCCAGATGATGAGCAGTGGACGCACCTTTGAGGTGACGGAACTAGGTGTGCTGCAGCCCCATATGACGCCAGTTGCGAAGCTGATGCCGGGAGAAGTTGGCTGTGTAATTGCCAGCATGAAAGATGTCAAAGACACACGGGTCGGAGATACGATTACCCATGCTGATCGCCCAGCTGATGAGCCGCTGCCGGGGTATCAGCCTGCTAAGCCCATGGTCTACTGTGGACTTTATCCCGTTGAGAATGAGCAGTATGTTGAACTGCGGGATGCTCTAGAAAAGCTGCAGCTTAACGACGCAGCTCTCACTTTTGAAGCTGAGACATCTGCAGCTCTTGGTTTTGGCTATCGGTGCGGCTTCTTGGGACTGCTCCATATGGAGATTATTCAGGAGCGGTTGGAAAGAGAATTCGACTTAAATATCATTGCTACCGCGCCGAGCGTTGTCTACCGCATTACTCAGACTGATGGAACCGTACTTGATATAGATAATCCTGCCCACTTCCCGCCGGTGCAGAAGATTGAATACATTTCTGAACCATATGTGCTGGCGACAATGGTGGTGCCTGATGAGTTTGTAGGTGTAGTGATGGAACTCGGTCAAGAGCGCCGGGGCGAGTTTAAGAACATGGAATATATCACCCCGGAGCGGGTGCGGGTTGAATATGAGATGCCTTTAAGTGAAATTCTCATGGACTTTTTTGACCGCCTGAAATCGCGGACGAAAGGATATGCTTCCTTTGATTATGAGTTCACCGATTATCGGGAGTCGGATCTGGTTAAACTGGACATTCTTTTAAATGGAAAGCCCGTTGATGCCTTGTCCTGCATTATTCACCGCGATCGAGCGGCTGTACGGGGACGGAGTTTAGCGAGAAAACTAAAGGATTTAATTCCAAGGCAGCAGTTTGAGGTGCCGATCCAGGCTGCTATCGGAAACAAAGTAATTGCCAGGGAAACAGTTCGGGCACTCCGCAAAGACGTACTGGCAAAATGCTACGGGGGCGACGTGTCCCGCAAGCGCAAGCTTCTGGAGAAGCAGAAGGAAGGTAAAAAACGGATGAAGAGCCTCGGCAGTGTTGAGGTGCCGCAGGAAGCCTTTATGGCTATCCTGGAAGTGGAGTAGAAAAATGCTTGGTGTCTATGTGCATATCCCATTCTGCGCAAATAAGTGCGGTTACTGCGACTTTCACTCAATAGTAGCTGGAAGTTCCGTAATTGAAGATTATCTGGTTGCCCTAAGCCGTGAAATCAGGTATTGGGCAGATCAGCTTGGAGGCAGGACCTGCAGCACTCTTTATATTGGTGGGGGATCTCCGACTCTGCTCACAGCTGAGCAGTTAAGCCGCCTGATCAGGCAGTTGACAGCAGAGTTCAACTTTGCATCCGGCTTTGAGCTGACGGTGGAAGCAAACCCCGGCACCCTTACCCCAGCCAAACTTGAAGCAATGGCCGAAGCTGGAGTTAACCGCATCAGCTTGGGAGCGCAGGCATTTCAAAATGATCTGCTGAGGCGCATCGGCAGAACTCACAGCGTTGATGATATCTACCGCGGTGTTGAGTTAATCAGGAAATATGGGATAAGCAACATTAATTTGGATTTAATTGAAGGACTGCCGGATCAAAAACTCACAGACTGGCAGGCGGGATTGGAAGCAGCGGCTGCTCTGCAGCCGACTCATTTTTCCTGCTACTCACTGATTCTTGAGAAAGGGACTCCGTTTTTTGAAGAGTACTACCGCGGTACACTGATCCTGCCGGATGAGGATGAGGCTGTGGGGATGTTTGAGTTTACTCAAGCCTACCTGCCGCAGTTAGGCTACCACCACTATGAAATCTCAAATTACGCGCTGCCGGGCATGGAGTCCCGGCATAATCTGATTTACTGGCACAATCAGTTCTATCTTGGACTAGGCAGCGGGGCCCATGGTTACTTTAACCGCCTGCGCGCGCACAATCCTGCGGATGTTTTTTTGTATACCAAAAACTGGCTGTCCGGTATTCCGGCTGCTGTCTCCGGTGAGTATGTTGACCGCGAGACCGAGATGGATGAAACGATGATGCTGGGTCTGCGGTTAATTGAAGGGGTTGACGAAGCGGCTTTCTTTAACCGCTTTAATGTTTCCATTAAAGATGTATACGCCAATGCAGTAACCGACCTGATTGATCGGGGACTGCTTGAGAGCCGGGATGGATTTTTGCGTCTAACCAAACAGGGAATATTCTTAGGTAATCTGGTATTTTCCGCATTTCTTCGCTGAAAACCGTAAGCTCTCCAGCCTTGACAAATAGATGGCAGAGTGGTACCTTATGAATGATGGATGTTAGCACTCTAAGGTAGCGAGTGCTAAAGTGCCGAAAGGAGGCGAGTATTGTTGTTGAATGAACGGAAAATCATGGTGCTGCAGGCGATTATCGATGATTACATTCGTTCTGCTGAGCCGGTAGGATCTCGCACGATTGCTCGCCGCTATAATCTTGGTGTATCGCCTGCCACTATTCGCAACGAGATGGCTGACTTGGAAGAAACTGGATATATTATTCAACCGCACATTTCAGCGGGTAGAATACCTTCGGATAAAGGCTATCGTTTTTATGTAGATGTATTGATGGAACCTGAACCGGTTCCTGAGCATAAGCGCATGGAAATATATCGGCGTATAGCCGCATATAGTCAGCAGGTAGAGCTTTTGATCCAGGAAGCTTCGAAGCTGCTGGCACTTCTGACAAATCTGGTAGCAATTGTTGTTGCCCCTCAGCTGGAAAGCTGCATGATTGAGCAGATCCAGCTGCTGGCATTGGATGAGTCACGTGTGCTGGTGGTTTTAGTTCTGCATCCCGGGATTGTGCAGAATCGCATTGTACGAACTGATGAAAAGTATGATCCGCAGACACTGCATCAGATATCCCAGCAGTTGACGAATCGGCTTAAAGGAGTTACTTATCGCGATCTGCGCTCGAGTTTAATTCGGGAGATCAGCAGTGAGTATGGAACGCTTGGAGCAGCTGTATTAGAAATTCTCGTCAGTGAGCTGGTTGATTCGAATGATGAGAAGATCTATTTAAATGGAGCGATCCGCATATTTGAACAGCCGGAGTTTAAGGATTTGGACCGGACTAAAGGATTTTTGAGTCTGCTGGAGCAGAAGGGAGTTATCTCTGATTTAATCAGCAGTCTCAGCAAAGTAACCGGAGTGCAGGTTGCCATCGGCCATGAAATACCGATTGTCGAAATCCATGAATGCAGTGTGGTCACCTCCACATATTCAATTAGTGGGGAAGTGATCGGTGCGATCGGTGTAATGGGTCCAACTCGAATGGATTATGCTAACGTGTATTCGGTTGTGGAGTTAATTGCTAATTCTCTCAGCGAAGTTTTAACTGAGCTGGTTAAATAGTGGTGAAGTTAAGGAGGTAGAGTGTTGAAGGAGAATAAGGAACATGAACTGTGCAGTGAAGAAACAGTTGAAGAGATTGAACAGGAGGACCTGGAGCAAGCAGTTGATCAGGATGAACAGAAATCAGAGGATCAAATTGAGCTTCTGACAAAGCAGTGGGAGCAGGAAAGGGACGGGTTAGTAAATCAGCTGCTGAGATTGAAGGCTGATTTTGATAACTACAAGCGGCGCAGTGAAGCGTCGATTGAAGCGATCCGAGCTACTGCTAATCAAAACTTGATGGCTGAACTGCTGCCTGTGATTGATAATTTTGAGCGGGCACTCAATGCCGCTGATGATTCGCCCTATGTTTCTGGTGTAAAAATGATTTTTAATCAGCTGCTTGATTGTCTCTGCAGGCAGGGTCTGCAGCCGATTAATGCTGTAGGCCAGCCTTTTGATCCCAACATTCATGAGGCTGTCAGTATGCAGGGACAAGGGTCAGACCTGATTGTTACTGCAGAGCTGCAGAAAGGATACTTATTTAAAGATAAATTGCTGCGGGCAAGTATGGTGCAAGTTGCCCCGAACAAGCAAAATGAGGAGGAGTAAAGATGGGAAAAGTTATAGGCATCGACTTAGGCACTACAAATTCAGTTGTAGCTGTGTTAGAAGGTGGAGATGCTGTTGTTATTCCTAATGCGGAAGGCAGCCGCACCACTGCGTCAGTAGTTGCATTCACTCAAGACGGGGAGCGCTTGGTGGGACAGGTGGCCAAGAGACAGGCAGTCACTAATCCGGATCGGACGATCATGTCCATTAAGCGTCACATGGGCACAGACTACAAAGTTAACATAGATGGCAAGGATTATACTCCCCAAGAGATTTCGGCAATGATTCTGCGCAAATTAAAAGAAGAAGCAGAGAACTACTTAGGTGAAAGTGTAGATCAAGCAGTAATCACTGTTCCAGCTTATTTTACTGATGCGCAGAGACAGGCTACGAAGGATGCTGGAGCCATCGCTGGTTTGGAAGTATTGAGAATTATAAACGAACCCACTGCAGCTTCGGTAGCTTATGGTTTGGATAAGGATGAAGAGCAGATTGTTTTGGTCTACGATTTGGGCGGTGGCACATTTGACGTGTCTATTCTCGAACTTGACAAGGGTTATATAGGTGTCAAAGCCACCAGCGGCAACAACCGCCTCGGCGGCGATGATTTTGATGAAAGAATCATCCGCTACTTAATTGATGAGTTTAAGAAAGAGTACGGAGTGGATCTCAATCAGGATAAAATGGCGATGCAGCGCCTAAAGGAAGCAGCTGAGAAAGCTAAAATCGAACTATCCGGGCTGCCGCAGACCAATGTCAATCTGCCTTTTATCAGCGCGAGCTCTGCCGGGCCGCTTCATATGGATATCACGATTACCCGGGCGAAATTTAATGAGCTCACTGCTGATTTAGTTGAAGCCACTATGGTTCCGCTGCGGCAGGCAATGTCTGATGCAGGGTTGACACCGCAGGAGATTCATCGCGTGATTTTAGTGGGCGGTTCAACACGGATTCCAGCTGTTCAGGAAGCGATTGAGCGGGAGATGGGCAAAGAACCGTACAAAGGCATTAACCCTGATGAGTGTGTAGCCATGGGGGCAGCGATTCAAGCGGGTATGCTGGCTGGCGAATTTGAAAAGGGACAGGGATTAGTCCTGGTTGACGTAACTCCCCTGTCATTGGGAATTGAGACTCTCGGGGGCGTAATGACCACTCTAATTAAGCGCAATACTCCGATTCCCTGCCGGGAAACTAAGATTTTCACTACAGCTGCTGATAACCAACCGGCAGTAGACATTCATGTGCTGCAGGGTGAACGTCCGCTGGCAAAAGATAATGTGACTTTAGGCCAATTCCAACTGACAGGGATTCCTCCGGCACCGCGCGGTATACCTCAAATCGAAGTTACGTTTGACATTGACCGCAACGGTATTGTTAATGTTTCGGCGAAAGATCTGGGTACCGGAAAAGAGCAGAAAATTACTGTTACATCCTCAGGCGGCTTAACCGAGGCTGATATCGAAAAAATGGTTAAGGAAGCGGAAGCTCATGCTGAAGAAGACAAAAAGCGCCGCGAATTAATTGACCTGAAGAATCAAGCTGATACCAGCATTTACGCAGCAGAAAAAACTGTTAATGAGCTCGGCGATAAGGTTTCTGACGCTGAAAAGGAGGAAATTGAAGCCGCGAAAGAAGCGCTGAGAAAAGCTGCTGAAGGCGAGGATATGGACGAAATTAAGGCTAAGATGAAAGCCATGGATGAAATACTCCACAAATTGTCCCAGAAGATCTATGAGCAGGCTCAAGCCAGTCAACAGCATGCCGGACAGCAGGGAGCAGCCGAAGGAGCAGATACTGCAGACGATATCGTAGACGCGGAGTTTACAGAAGAAAATGATCAGAAGTAAGCTAAGGTGGTGGTCCCATGGCCAAACAGGATTATTATGAAACACTGGGCGTCTCCAGAGATGCCTCCCAGGATGAAATCAAAAAAGCATATCGGCGTTTGGCTCGGGAATATCATCCTGATGTGAACAAAGAACCTGATGCAGAAGAGCGGTTCAAGCAGATTAATGAAGCTTATCGGGTTTTAAGCGATCCCGAAAGCCGGAGCCAATATGATCAGTTTGGTCATGCGGCCTTTGAAAATGGCGGAGCAGGCGGCGGTTTTGGAGGATTCGGCGGCTTTGGCGATTTCGGATTTGGGTTTGAAGATTTAGGCGATATTTTTGCAGATATGTTTTTTGGCGGCAGCAGCTCCAGTCAGCAAAGACGTCCGCGCAAAGGCGCGGATCTCCGCTATAACATGACTATCGAATTTGAGGAGGCTGCCTTTGGAGTCGAAAAAACAATCGAAATTCCTCGAACCGAAATCTGCTCCCACTGTCACGGGAATCAGGCTGAACCGGGCACACCGATAAAAACCTGTCCTGACTGCAATGGCACCGGGCAGGTGCGGAGCGTGCAGCGCACGCCATTCGGTGCGGTTCAAACCAGCCGCACCTGTACGCGCTGCGGCGGCGAAGGCAAAACTTATGAGAAAGCCTGTACAGTCTGCCACGGCAGCGGCAGGGTGCGCCAGACCCGCAAGATTACCGTTAAAATTCCTGCTGGAATCAATGATGGCCAGGTGGTGCGGGTAGGCGGACAGGGCGAAGCAGGCAGTTACGGCGGTCCTTACGGCGACCTGCTTGTGGCTGTTAATGTAAAACCCCATAAGATTTTTACCCGTGAGGGCAATGATGTTATCTGTGAAGTTCCCATAACCTTTGTGCAGGCGGCTTTAGGCGATGAAATTGAAGTTCCCACCTTAGAGGGAGCTGTGAAAATGCGGATTGCCGAAGGAACTCAGAGCGGAAAAGTGATGCGTCTCCGGGGTAAAGGTATTACTGACGTCCGTGGCTACGGCCGTGGAGATCAGCTGGTAAGAATTAGGGTCGTTACACCGACGAAATTAAACAGCAAACAGAAGCAGATTTTAAGAGAATTTGCAGCAGCCAGCGGCAATTCAGTGCCTGATGAGACGAAAAGCTTTTTTGATAAGGTCAAAGATGCGCTGCGCTGATCATGGATTGTGGCGGGTATTTCCGCCACTTTTTTACTAATCTAATGATAAGGATGTGACAGAGTGAGTAAGTATTGGCAGGAAGTTGCGATTTTGGTGCATCAGGAGGCCTCCGAAGCAGTAAGTGAGCTGCTTACCAGATACGGCGCGCAGGGAGTGGCGTTTGAAGGTGATGCTTTAATTGAAGAAGCGCAGGCTAATAATTGGGGCGATTTTTATCCGGAGTTTGCCGGCAGTGGAGATCACATCCTTGTAAAAGCATATTTCTACGACCAAAAATCTGAGGCAGAGTTGACTGAAATAGAGCAAGCTGTTAAAGGTTTGAGTCAGTTTGGTTTGGAGATTGGTAACGTTAAGCTGACTGCCAAAGTTATCTGTGAGGATGACTGGGCTAATGCCTGGAAGCAGTATTACCATCCCCTTCGGATCGGCAGGATAATTGTGGAGCCGAGCTGGGATCCTATCACCAATCCAGAGCCAGATGATATCGTCATCACCCTCGATCCGGGCATGGCTTTTGGCACAGGCACTCACCCTTCAACTGCAATGTGCATTGAGGCTCTTCAGGAGGTTCCGGTCCAAGACCGCGCTGTTTGGGATATTGGAACCGGCTCTGGGCTTCTGGCTATTACTGCTACTAAGCTGGGCGCCCGCACTGTCGAGGCTGTTGATATCGATCCAGTGGCAGTGGAGGTCTGTCGAGAAAATGCAGAGATTAATAATGCTGCGATTCACTGCCAGCAGGGATCCCTCGACATCCTTCAGGGCAGTGCTGATGTGATTGTAGCTAATATTATCGCCGATGTGATTATTGATCTGCTTCCAGCTGCTTATCAAAAGCTTAATCCGGGCGGCATTATGATCGCGTCAGGGATAATCGACAGGCGGGCTGACGAAGTCCGAGCAGAAGCGGCTGAGTGTGGTTTCGAGCTGCTGCTGAAACGCCAGCAGGGTGAATGGGTTCTATTTGGATTTAAACGGAGCGAGGAAAATGACTAAAGTATTTGTGACTTTGGAGCAGGTTAATGATAACCAAGCGGTAGTTCTAGGTGATGACGCTCACCATCTGCGCAATGTGCTGCGGAAGAATATCGGTGATTCACTTTTAATTGGAGTTGATTCCAAAACGTTTCGCGCCGAGATTACTGAAATCAGCGAAGATAAGGTTGTATGTGAGCTGATGGAACCAGTTACCATTTCTGCCGAGTCACCTTTAAAAACTACACTGTACCAAGCGGTAGCCAAAGGCGATAAAATGGATCTGATTATCCAAAAGGCAGTCGAATTAGGTGTCTCAGAGATTGTACCTTTCTTTTCTCGCCATACTGTTGTAAAATTGACCAAGGACAAACAGCACCAAAGGCAGCAGCGCTGGCAAAAAATTGCTGAATCAGCTGCAAAGCAGTGTAAACGAGATTTGATCCCTACTATTCATGTGCCGCACAGTTTTGAGGAAGTGAAGTCAAAACTAGCTGTTCGAACAGGGGATCATTTGCTGCTGATGGCTTATGAACTGGCCGAGGAGCAGACCCTAAAGGATCTGACTGCTTTAGATCCTCAGCATGTGAGCATGATCATCGGACCAGAAGGCGGATTTAGCCAGGATGAAGCTGAAGCAGTCCAGAGCCTTGGCGGCGAGATCATTAAGCTTGGCAATCGGATTCTGCGGACGGAGACGGCTGCAATTACGGTGCTGGCACTGGTACAATTTCTATGGGGTGATTTAGGTTGAGCAAGCAAGTTGCTATTCACACCCTTGGCTGCAAAGTGAATCAATATGATTCTGAAGGGATTGCAGCGCAGTTTAAAGCCAAAGGGTATGAGATTATAGATTTTAACGAAAAGGGTGCAGATGTATATATCATCAATACCTGTACTGTAACCAATATCAGCGATCAAAAATCGCGGCAGATGATCCGCAAAGCCCATCGCAATAATCCAAACGCTAAGATAGTTGTGGTCGGCTGTCTTGCCCAGACTGATCCAGATCAGATTGAAGCGATTTCTGGGGTAAATCTGATCGTTGGAACGGATGACCGCAACCGCATTGTGGAGTTGGTAGAAAGCATTGCTCCCAATGAGCAGGAGTCGCTGGTAGCCAATATTGCTCAGGTGCGGGAGTTTGAAGAACTCAATGCGGTATCCTTTGAGGGCAGAACTCGTGCCTATCTAAAAATCCAGGATGGATGCAATCAGTACTGCTCTTACTGCAAAGTTCCCTATGCCCGGGGACCGTCCCGGAGTCGCACACCGGAAAGTGTGCTTAAACAAGTTGAGGCAATTGTCGCTCAGGGTTATCGCGAGATCGTTTTAACCGGTGTCCATCTAGGGGGATATGGGATGGATCTAGAGCCTAAGAGTTCGTTGAGTGCGATTGTCCGCCAAATAACAGCAGTGCCCGGGTTGGAGCGGGTGCGGATCAGCTCTGTTGATCCAAATGAAATTGATCAAGAGATGATCGAGCTGATCGCCAATAATCCGAGGGTGTGCCGGCATCTGCACATTCCTCTTCAAAGCGGCAGTGATCAGGTACTCAAGCGCATGCGGCGCCGCTATCTGACCGCAGATTTTCGCCGGATTGTGAATCTGGTGCGTGAGCGTGTGCCTGAAGCAGCCATAACGACAGATGTAATCGTCGGTTTTCCCGGAGAAACTCCGGAGCTGTTTGAAGAAACCCATCAGTTTCTTGCTGAGATGCAGCTGGCAAAACTCCATGTATTTAAATACTCACCTCGGGAGGGGACGCTGGCTGCTGATTTTCCAGATCAAGTGGAGGGACCAGAAAAAGACCGCCGCAGCCATGTACTGATTGCACTGTCAGAGCAGATGTCAGATCAGTATCAGCGCCAGTTTATTGGTCAAACTGTCCAGGTCCTGGTGGAACGCGAGATTGATGGTAAACTGAGCGGTCATACCGATAACTATCTTCATGTTTCCTTTTCTGCAGATCAGCACAGCAGTGATTTAATCGGCCGTATGGTTGATGTACAAATTATTGCAATCACTAAGGGGCAGGCAGCAGGAATTTTGGTTTAAGTTGAGAACTTTGAAACTAGGGTTAAGTGGAGGGAGGTGTGGATTTATGGCAGCAGATTGCATATTCTGTAAAATAGCTGCAAAAGAGATTGATTCGGATATTGTATATGAAAGCGATTATGTTGTTGCCTTTCCCGATATTAATCCGCAGGCACCGGTCCATGTGCTGATCATCCCCAAAAAGCATGTTGCCAATCTCTCTGCGATAGGAGCCGATGATCGCGACCTGCTTTATGAGGTTGGTGAAGCGGTCAAGAAATTAGCTCACCAATATCAGCTTGAGGATGGGTATCGGTTGGTTACCAACTGCGGGGCTGACGGAGGACAGACCGTTAATCATCTCCATTTTCACTTATTAGGGGGTCGCAAATTATCGTGGCCGCCGGGATAAAATAATTGACCAACCTCAGCTTATCGTTTATAATGAATGGGAAAGTCTTTAATGATGCTCGCGATGTTGTGGAGGGAGGGATATAGGGTGGCAGAAGTAAGAGTAGGTAAAAATGAGTCCCTCGACAGTGCTTTACGCCGTTTCAAGAAGCAGGTTAGAATGACTGGTGTATTGTCTGAGGTAAGAAAAAGAGAACAGTATGAAAAACCAAGCGTAAGAAGAAAAAAGAAATCTGAAGCTGCGCGCAAGAGAAGCGCCAGATTCCGATAGACAAGTATCAGCTCGATATCAGTATTAATTGATGTCGGGCTTTTTTTACAATCCTATCCTGCTGGAGGTGAGAACTGCTATGAAAAGCAAAACTATTCTTGTTTGTTTGCTATTGACGGTATTATCTTTCGGTGTTTTCGCTGGTGCAGACCCGGCCATGGCGCAGTTAAATCCGACTAGAGTCTATGTTATTTCCGTGGACGGCACAATCGAACTGGGGTTGTCCCAATATGTGCTGCGGGGATTAAAACAGGCGGCTCAGGATCGGGCGGCGGTGCTGATTGAGATCAACACTTTTGGAGGCCGGGCAGATGCGGCTGTTGAAATTCGCGATTATATCCTGAGAATGGATACCCCGGTGATTGCTTTTGTGCGAGAGCGGGCGATATCGGCCGGAGCTCTGATTGCCATATCTGCTCCGCATATAGCCATGGCTCGTGGCAGTACCATTGGGGCGGCGGAACCACGTCCTCTCGATGAGAAGACAGTGTCGTTTTTGCGGGCGGAATTTGCTTCAACAGCGCTCCGTAACAATCGCGATCCGGATATTGCGGCAGCCATGGTGGATGCTGATGTGGTAATTGAGGGATTGGTTGAGTCGGGTAAGCTGCTAACGTTAACGGCCCACGATGCCCTGGAGTTTGGCTATGCGGATGTTCTCAGTAATTACCGCTCTGAGGTTTTAGCTCATTATAATCTCGACCATCTGCCTGTGGTGGAAATAGAGCGCAATTGGGCAGAGCGGCTGGCTGGATTCGTAACTGATCCGACTGTGAGTCAGATTTTGCTGATCGTAGGATTTCTGGGCATTATCATTGAACTGTTCTCGCCGGGCTTTGGGCTGCCAGGAGTGGTAGGGATTTTAGCAATGGGTTTGTTTTTTGGCGGCAGAATCCTAGCGGGATTGGCCGGGTTAGAAGTTATCGCACTTTTTATCTTAGGGCTTGTTCTGCTGATTCTGGAAATTTTTGTCGTACCAGGATTTGGAATCGTGGGGATTCTGGGGCTGTTGAGCATTTTTGGCAGCATTATTCTTTCATTTGACAGCTTTACAGCCGCGTTAACCAGCATAACAATTACTCTGTTAGTTGTAATTTTGGTGATGATTCTGCTGTGGCGCCGCTTTAAAAAGTCGACAGCTTTCAAGCGCTTTGTTCTCTTTACTCGCGAGGAGAAAACCTTAGGATATCAGGGAGTCAGAGATTACAGTAATTTACTTGGAAAAACAGGGGTTACTGTCTCAGCGTTAAGACCCGCAGGCATCGTCAAGATCGGTGATCATCGCTATGATGTAGTTTCCGATGGCTCCTTTATTTCTGTAAATACTGAAGTAAAGGTGGTGTTTGTAGAAGGAAATCGGATAGTGGTAACAGAAAAAACTGATTAGATTAAAAACTGCAGGAGGCTGTTAGATGGAACCTATGATGATTATTATTCTGGCTGTTATTATTCTGCTGGTCTCGGCACTTTTCACCTTCATTCCGATTGGACTGTGGATTTCTGCTTTGGCCGCAGGTGTAGAAGTAGGAATTCTAACTTTAATCGGAATGCGGCTCCGGCGTGTACCGCCAATCAGGATTATTCTGCCTTTAATCAAAGCTCAAAAGGCGGGACTGGATGTTACCATTGATAAACTGGAAGCGCATTATCTTGCCGGTGGTAACGTTGACCGCGTAGTAGATGCGCTTATTGCTGCCCACCGCGCTGATATTCCCTTGGAGTTTGAGCGGGCTGCAGCCATCGATTTGGCGGGACGTAATGTATTAGAAGCAGTACAGATGAGTGTAAATCCGCGGGTGATCGAAACCCCGATCATTTCAGCTGTAGCCAAGAATGGTATTGAACTGAAAGCCATGGCTCGGGTAACTGTGCGCGCTAACATTGACAGGTTAGTCGGAGGTGCCGGAGAGTCCACGATCATTGCCCGCGTTGGCGAAGGTATTGTTACCACGGTTGGTTCAAGTGACAGTCATGAAGCTGTCTTGGAAAACCCAGACCAAATTTCCAAGACCGTGCTGGAAAAAGGCCTGGATTCGGGTACAGCCTTTGAAATTCTTTCTATTGACATCGCTGATATTGATGTAGGACGCAATATCGGTGCTCAGCTCCAAATTGATCAAGCAGAGGCCGATAGAAACATCGCGATGGCGAAAGCGGCAGAGCGAAGGTACGCAGCGATTGCCTATGAGCACGAGATGAAGGCTCGCGTAGAAGAAATGCGGGCGCGGGTAGTCGAAGCTGAAGCAGAGGTACCGAAGGCTTTAGCTCAAGCTCTGCGTGAAGGCAAAATGGGTGTTATGGATTATTACCAGATGCGCAACCTCATGGCTGATACAGACATGAGGCAGTCAATTGGCAGAGCTGGTAAAACAGATGAACCAGAAGCTGGCCGCAGTGACAAAAAGCAGTAGTTCCTGGTTCCGAGGAGGAATGCCATGGAATCAATTTTTTCGGTAATCGTAGTTTTGTACTTGGTTGCATCGGTAATCAGTGCCGTGGTGCAGTCGATGAAGAATCCGAAGCGAACGGCCTCACCGCGAATACCGAGGGTGGAGCCTGCTGCTAAAGAGGAGAGACCTCAACCTAAGGCTGATCCTGCAGCTGCGCAACCGGTACTGCAGACCCAGCCGAAGCCGCAATCAGTGACTCAGTCAATGCCTGATGATGATGGATGGGATGATGTAGACGATGGCTTTGACTCTGACTGGGTTGATGATGATTTTGAGGGTGAGTTTGATTTAAATGACGGTCCTGAAGGAATCAGCAGAACAAAACCGGCTGCAGCGGTAGTTTCTAAGCAGCCTGAAGTAGGTTTTGATCAAAGAATTCCAGCGCAGCGGATGCGGGAAGCGGTAATCCTAAGTGAGATTCTTCGCGAGCCCCGCGCACTGCGGCCCTGGCCTTTACGGTAAGATAAGTTCCCGAGATAGGTAAGCTCTGTCTCGGGAATTTTCTTTTTAGTTATTCTTTCGGGTAGATAAGCATAGTGTTTAAAGTAGCGGTGATAGTTGGAGGTGGGGCAATGGGTGCCGGTTTTAATCGGACTGTGCGAAAACTGACTGCTGCTTTGGACCTGCCGGCAGATGTGGTATTAGATCTGCCGCGAATCACAGTTATCGGGAACAGCGAAATGCTGATTGAAAAGCATAAGGGCATTGAAAGATATACGCCTGAAGAGATTCAGCTGCGGGTGAAGGATGGGATTATCCGCGTTTATGGCAGAAAGCTGGCAGTTCGGTTTATTGAAAAGGATGACATCAAGATCGAGGGCAGTATCTTCACCATTGAAATGGTCAACCAGTAGCGGGGTGACGTCATGATTGAACGGCTTTGGGCTTGGATTACCGGTTATGTGATTATTAAGCTTAAAGGCGCAGATTTAGAACAGCTGCTGAACAGAATCGCCCGCCAGGGTTACGGCATCTGGGATCTAGAGCGCGTTACAGCTAATATTATGATTGGCAAAATCCGGATTAAGCATTTTAAGAATATTCGTCCGCTTTTAAGAGGCTTGAATATCCGCGTCGGAATTGTCGGCAGGAGAGGACTGCCATTTTTGGCGGCTAAACTTCAAAAGCGTAAAATGCTGATGCTGGGACTGATAGCTGTTCTGTTCTGCTTATATTACTTAACAGGATTTATCTGGTTTGTTGAGATATCAGGCAGTGATGAGATCAGTGTTGAGGACATCGCCGCGGTGTTGGCCGAGCGGGGAGTAGTACCCGGGGTGCGTAAAGTAGATCTCAATCAGCGGTCTTTAGAAAATACGCTTTTGACCCAGTTTCCTGATTTTTCGTGGGTAGGGATAAACATCAAAGGGGTATTAATGAATATTGAGGTGGTAGAACGAACCAGTCCGGAATTAGCAGAAGTCCAGTACGGCGACATTGTCGCTGCGGAGAATGGGCTGATTACCCAAATATTGCCATTTAGGGGTACTCCGGTTGTTTCTGCAGGCAGCACTGTCAAGAAAGGAGATGTTCTCATTTTTGGTGAATATTATGATCAATACGGCCGAAGAATGCCGGGAGCTGCCGAAGGGATCGTGCGCGCTCGGGTGTGGTTCGATGCTATTGGAGAAGCCGCGTTGAGCAAAACTGTGGAATTAAAAACCGGAAATCGCCATGTGAACTACCGGATTGAGGCAGTCGGGTTATCATTTGTTCTTGGCGGAAAGGTGCCATTTAATGAGTATGCCACAACTTTAGAGGTGTGGCAGCTGCAGATTCGCGGTTTCAAGCTGCCATTCAGCCTGACTAAACAGATCTATGATGAGGTCTACTATGAAACAGTACCGATTTCCACTGAAGATGCCAAAACCTTAGCTCTGGAGCGAGCCTGGCAGCAGCTGGAAGCGCAAGGGATCGATCGCGAGCAAGTCGCAGATACCCAGATTGAAGAGTATTTGCTTGCAGATCAGCATGGGATAAGGGTAGGATTGATCGTGGAATTGGAGCGGGATATAGCTGAATTTAGGCCAAAGCTTTAGTTTGCATCTCACCTTCTTTTTGCTTATAATACTTATGATAGGGATAGTTTTCTTAAGATATATTAGGGGGTTTGTTAGTGGCTCATCATGCAACTGAAATAGTCTTTACCTTGTCGGACATTGCCCAAGCCCAGACAATCAGCGGAAAAGGCGATGAGAACCTGAGGTGGCTGGAAGCTCAGTATGGAATTCGCGTTATACCGCGGGGGATAGATTTGATCCTCAGTGGCGATGTTGAAGATGTTGAGAAAGTCCGCAGAATCCTAGAAAATGTAGCAGGGTTAAAACGCGAAATAACTTCTCACGATTTTCATTATGCCAGTACGTTGATTGATACCGGCAGTGCAACTAGCCTTAAAGAGATAAATTCTGAAGTAATTGTCACTACTGCGCGGGGCCGCCAGATCTATCCGCGAACTGAAGGTCAGAAAAAATATATTCAGACAATAAATAGTAATGTGATTATCTTTGGAATTGGTCCAGCGGGCACGGGCAAAACTTACTTGGCAATGGCCGCTGCTGTAGCTGCGCTTAAACGCAAGGAAGTGAGCCGTCTCATTTTGACCCGCCCGGCTGTAGAGGCGGGAGAGCATTTAGGTTTTTTACCTGGCGATCTTCAGGACAAAGTGGATCCGTATCTCCGCCCCCTGTATGATGCTTTATATGATATTTTAGGACAAGAACAATACCTCAAGCTGCGGGAAAAGGAAGTAATAGAGGTAGCTCCCTTAGCATATATGCGTGGACGAACATTAGATGATTCGTTTATCATCCTTGATGAAGCGCAGAACACTACCAATGAACAGATGAAAATGTTTTTAACACGCTTGGGTTATGGTTCAAAGGCAATTGTAACGGGTGATGTGACTCAGATTGACCTGCCGCGGGGACGCAAGTCCGGTTTGGTCGGTGTGACTAAAATCCTTAAAAATGTAAAAGGAATTGGATTCAGCTATCTAACAGACAGTGATGTTGTCCGTCATCCCCTTGTACAGAGAATCATTAAAGCCTATGATAAATTTGATGCTGAAGAAAAGGAAACATAAGCGCTAACTCTGGAGAGGAGCTGCCGTAATGAGTAAGTCAAAGTCAAAACCTTGGACAAAGTTTATGCAGAGCTTTAAAACCAAATTTGAACAAAACAATGTACGTCAGTGGGTTTTGGCTGTTTTGGTTTTTATTGGATTGTATGGTATCCTTTCGATCAACATCTCACCAATCGGATATCAGCTGGAAGTAGGCGAGGTTGCCCGCCAGGATATTCGGGTGCCTCGGGATATGGAAAACCGGGCTCAGACTCAGCGAGCACAGCAGGAAGCTGCTGCTAAAGCTGAAGCGGAAGCTAAAATCGATCCAAATTTTTACATTGTAAATCACGCTGTAGTTGTCGAGGCTGAGGAGCGGCTCGACACAGTTTTTGCTGTTATTGCTGATGCAAGAATTGAGCCTGAATCAGATTCAGAGTCCGATGCTGAGGAGACTGCGGCAAATGGGCAGCGAGAGCCGGTCACTGTGCAAAAACGCCTGGCGCAGGTGGCGGAGATTGTACTGCCCATCAATTATGTTGAGCGGCTGCTCGCAGCGGATGAACTGGAGTACAATACATTTGCTGAAGAAAGCAAACGAATAATTATGGAGCAGATGAAACAGCGGATTTCTGAATCAGATGTTTCTTATATCAATGACCGCATTCGGGTGCTGTTTGCCCAAAGTGATATCAGATTTGAGCTGCAGGAAGCGGCGGTGCTGATCGCGGGCCAGGTTATTAAACCTAACTTGGCATTGGATCAGCAGGCGGTGGAGCAGCGGCGCCAAGAAGCGGTCCGCGCAGTAAAACCGGTAATTGTAAAAGCCGGAGAGATAATTATCAGTGATGGGACAGTAGTAGGAGAAGAGCACATTCAGATGCTCAAAGATCTCGGCTTATATCAAGAGGGTATTGATTATTGGTCGCTGCTGGGTCTGCTGATTATTGTCGTTCTGCTTCTGTTGTTGTTTGCAGTGTCATTATACAAGTACCAGCCGGATATTATTAAAAGTGAGAGCAGATTGGCTTTTGTTGGTTCAGTTTTAATTTTAGTTACCTTAATCACTAAAATCTTGTCCCTGATCAACTGGCTGCTGATCATGTATTTAACCCCGATTGCCTTGGCAGGAATGCTGGTGACCATGCTTTTGGATTCCCGTACTGGCTATCTGACTGTAACGGTATTATCAGTGATCAGCGGTATTATTTTCCAGTCCCTTCCTTTGGTAGTTCAGGGATTAATTGGAGGATTAATCGCCATACTTAGCGTGTCTAAGGTCAGTCAGCGCAGTGAGCTGATGCGGGCAGGCTTTATTGTGGGCGGCAGTAATTTCCTGGTGATGATGGCCTTTGGTTTACTGCAGGGTGACTCCAATATGGTGGTTCACAGCTATCTGGGAATGCTTAATGGCTTGATCTGCTCGATCAGTACGATTGGTCTGCTGCCGTACTTCGAAAGTGTTTTTGGCATAACATCAGCGATTCGCCTGCTGGAACTGACCAATCCCAATCATCCACTCCTGCGGCGTCTGCTGATGGAAACGCCCGGCACCTATCATCACAGCATTATGGTGGGCAATCTGGCGGAAGCAGCTGCGGATGCAGTGGGAGCCGATGGCCTGCTTGCGAGAGTCGGCTCAACATTTCATGATATCGGTAAGATTAAACGGCCGATCTTTTTTGTAGAGAATCAGCTTGGAGCCGACAATCCCCATGATAAGATTGCACCTTCTCTGTCCACATTGATTATTACTGCCCATGTGAAGGATGGCGTTGAGCTGGCTAAAGAGCACAAACTGCCGCCAGTGGTTACATCTTTTATTTCTGAGCATCACGGCACTGATCTGGTGAAATACTTTTACCATCGAGCTTTAGAAGCAAATGAAGGTGGAGTGGAAGAAAGTGATTTCCGGTATCCTGGGCCAAAACCACAGACCAAGGAAACTGCCATTGTATCGCTGGCGGATGCTGTGGAAGCGGCAGTGCGGTCATTACCGAAGCCGACACCGGGCAAAATTGAAGGTTTGGTCCGCAAAATCATTCGCGATCGCCTTGATGATGGACAGCTGGATGAAAGCGATTTGACCTTTAAAGACCTGAATAAAATTGCGGATGCTTTTTCGAAAGTGCTGATTGGAATCTTCCACGGGCGCATCGAGTATCCAGAAAAGATTACCCGCGAAGAAATTGAGGGGAAGGGAAAATAATCAGTGGAACTATACATTAACAATGAGCAGACTAAATTTGATGCTGCCGGTTTGGAAGCGCTTGTAAACCAAGTAGTTGAAACTGGTTTAGGTGTATTACAGATCAGCGGTCCGGTGGAAGTCAGTGTGACCTTTGTCGATAATGACACAATCAGAGATTTAAACCGCGATTACCGCGGGATAGATGAGGCAACTGATGTGCTCTCGTTTGCTCTGGAAGAAGGCGAGGAGTTTTTTCAGCCTGAGGGAGCGCCCAGAGTTTTAGGGGATATTGTAATCTCTTTAGAGCGAGCCTATGAGCAGAGTGCTGAGTATAATCACAGTTTCGAGCGGGAAGTGGGTTATCTTACTGCCCATGGACTGCTGCACCTGCTTGGCTATGATCACGAAACCGACCAAGAAAAACAGGAAATGCGCGTTCTTGAGGAGAGGATCATGGCGGAACTAAATTTAACGCGTGATTAGGGTGAGGGGATTTGAAACCAAGAAAGATCGCTGCCAGCTTTAATTATGCGATTGAAGGCGTGTTGTATGCTGTAAAGAGCCAGCGCAACATGAAGATTCACTTCTTTATTGGAATCCTTGTGCTGATTCTGGCCATGGCTTTAAATGTCAGCCGGATAGAGCTTTTGATTCTGCTGCTGACAATCGGCCTGGTAATCTGCGCTGAAATGATGAATACAGCGGTCGAAGAAGTTGTCAACTTGTTCGTCAATGACTATCATCCAATTGCTCGCAATGCCAAGAATGTGGCTGCCGGTGGAGTGTTGATATCCTCTATAATCGCCGCTGGTGTAGGTTATATCGTCTTATTCGAAAAATTACTCCAGTTTGATCTCCGCTCGCTGCGGAGCAGTTTCAGACCGATTGATTTAACTTTAGTTGCAATTTTAGTGGTAATAGGATTGAGCATAATTGTTAAGAGTGCTACCGGCAGTTTAGATTATCTAAAAGGTGGAATGCCGAGCGGACATACCGCCATTGCATTCAGCCTTGCTACTGCCATCATGTTCTGCAGCAGCACTTTTGTGGCTGTTTTAGCCTTTGTCCTTGCATTATTGGTTGCCCACACCAGGGTGCAGAGTAAAATCCACTCTTTATTTGAGGTGGCTGTGGGTGGACTGATTGGAATTTTAGTTACAGTGATTATCTTTCATCTCCGGATATAGCAGGGAGTGGTTACTATCAAGTATCGCGAGTTAGTTGATCAAGCAATACAAGCTCTCACCAACGCATATGCGCCGTACTCCAAATTTAAGGTGGGGGCTGCCCTGCTCGCGGCCAGCGGTAGAGTTTATCTTGGCTGCAATATTGAGAATGCAGCTTACAGTCCTACAAACTGCGCGGAGCGAACAGCTATTTTTAAAGCTGTTTCTGAAGGAGAACGCAAGTTTAAAGCTCTTGCTGTAGCGGCGGATACAGATGAAGTGATTACACCGTGCGGTGTATGCCGTCAGGTGTTGGCTGAGTTTTTTGATGACGAAGTAGTGATCTTATTGGCTAATTTAAATGGACAAGTTGTACAGACTAAACTATCGGAACTGCTCCCAGGAGCTTTCACAGGTGAAAAATATGGAATATAGATTTATGCAGCTAAAAGCTGCAGATCCTGTCATAATTGCTCAGATTACAGCAATTGAGCAGGATGCCTTCGGTATTGGTGGGATGAATGCTTGGTTTTTGCCGCCTTTTATCCGCCACGGCCGAGTGTATGTGATACTTAATCAGGAAGAAGTTGTGGCTGTGGCCGAATACATGCGTGATTATGACGACCCCTGCCACGCATATTTGTTTGGCTTTGTTGTAAATAGGGCTTATCGCCGCCAGGGTTTTGGGAAAAAACTAATGACCAAGTCACTTGATTGTTTGGCACAGGAAGGTTTTAAATCCGTCAGCCTCACTGTCGATCCGAACAATATCGCTGCACTTAATCTCTACAGGAATCTAGGGTTTACACAAGCTGAGTTTTTGCCGAATGAGTACGGAAAAGGTGAGGATCGTTTGGTGCTAACACTCCAGTTAGCAGATCAGGAGGAGGTTAATAATGACAGTATTTAAGTCGGGATTTGCCGCGGTAATCGGTCGTCCTAACGTGGGAAAATCCACTCTTTTAAACAGTCTGCTGGATCAAAAGATTTCGATCGTATCAGACAAGCCGCAGACTACCCGCAATACAATCCAGGCCATTCTTACGCGTTCAGACGCGCAGATCGTATTTTTAGATACACCGGGGATCCATCGGCCTTTACATAAACTAGGGGAGTACATGGTAAAGTCAGCCAAGGCCGCGTTGGAAGAGGTTGATGTTATTTGCTTCATGGTTGAAGTTACCGGCTGGCGAAAGGCTGATGAAGAAATCATCGCTGAGCTGGGAAAAATTGATACTCCAGTTTTTCTGGTGATCAATAAAGTGGATTTAGTCAGTGATGAGGAACAGGCAAACTTCCTTCGGATGGTGGAGAATAAGTATGATTTTGCTGAGATTTTTGTCCTATCTGCTCTGGAAAGAACGGGACTGAACCAATTTGTTGAAACACTCGTTTCTTATCTTCCAGAAGGTCCTAAATATTATCCCGATGACTGGGTAACCGATCATCCGGAGCGATTTGTAATGGCTGAGTTTATTAGGGAGCAGATTCTTCACAATACAGAAGAAGAGATTCCCCATTCAGTTGCGGTTGATATTGATGAGGTGAAAGCCGACCCAGAAAAAGATCTTGTGCTAGTTCGTGCCACAATCTATGTGGAGCGGGACTCTCAAAAAGGGATTATTATTGGCAAGCGCGGCTCGATGCTGAAGAAAATCGGTATTGGAGCTAGGGAGCACATTGAAACCCTGTTAGGATCCCAAGTTTATTTGGACCTTTGGGTTAAGGTAAAGAAGGATTGGAGAAATAAATCCGGTTCTTTATCTGAGTTTGGGTATCAATAAATACCCAACAAATTTATCATCGCTGCGAACATTCTGTATGAAGGGGAGGAGAGTCAATGGCAGCGAAGTCGGCTCATGATCATCAACATGAAGAATTAAGTTGCTTAGTAATCAAAGCTCAAAATGGAGATAAACTTATTAGAGAACAGCTGATAAAAGAATACCGTCCCTTTTATTTAAGAGCAGCTTCTCAGGTTGCCAAAAAATATCTAGTGCTGGGTCGGGATGACGAAGCAAGCATCGCAATGTCCGCTTTTGATGAGGCGATTAACGCCTACAATCCTAAAGCGGGAGCTTCATTTCTCAGTTTTGCGGAGATAGTTATTAAAAGACGAATGGTCGATTTTTTCCGCCGCAAAGCCAGAAGCAGAGAGGAGATTCCCCTGTCAGCGCTGGAAACCGAGGATACCGATGATAATATTATCCGGAAGATCGAACTGAAGGAAGCTTATGGGGTAATCCAGGTCCAGCAGGAAACAGAGGAAAGGCGAGAGGAAATTTTCCGACTGAATCAGCTGCTCAGCGAGTATGGGGTGAGATTTTCTGAGTTAGTGAAAATTTCTCCCAAACATCAGGATGCTCGGGATCGAGCTCTGGAGGTTGCCCGCATTTTAGCAAATGATCCGGAATTATTAAAATTTCTTACCCAGAGAAAAGCCCTGCCGCTGAAAGAACTGGAAAAAGTAGTTAAAGTCAGTCGTAAAACACTAGAGCGGCAGCGAAAATACATAATAACGCTTACATTGATCTTAGTCGGAGAATTCCACTATCTGCAGGAATACCTTAAGCGTTCTGTTTGAAAGGGGAGGTAAGCATGAAACAGGGGAAAGGGATTGTCGTTGAGGTGGCAGGCAGCGACCATGTCATCGTCATGACTTCCCGGGGGGAATTTCTGCGCGTACCTTTCAGCAAGCCAGTGTGCGTGGGACAAGAAATCCAGTATACTATCAAAAGACCTCCTTTTTATCTTAAATGGACTATTGCTGCAGTTTTGTTGCTGGCATTAGTAGGTTCAGCGGGACAGATTACCAGCATTCCCGGGGGAACTACTCCCGAGTTTTTTGTGACGCTGGATATTAATCCCAGTATTGAGCTAGCCATCAACAGAGGGCAGCGGGTTGTGCATGCTGAAGGTTTGAATGAGGAAGGCAGAGACTTGGTTGGCAAAATAAACCTGGTTGGAACCACATTCAAACAAGCAGTAGAAGCAATCGAAACACAGGCAGAATCAGAAGGTTACCTTAAGCCGGGAGAAAATGAGATTGTAATTACAATTGCTCAAAATGGAGTAGAGAACTATGAGCAGGTTAGTCTCGTCGAATCCAACAGCGCAGCAGAAGATGAGCAGGAGATTGAGAGTGTGATCAAGGAAACCCTGGCGGGCGCTTACCGCGTTCAGATGTGGAGGGTTCCTGCCGAGGCAAGGGAAAAAGTTCGGGAAACCGGATTGACTCCAGCAAAGTACATTGCCGTATATGTTGATTTAGACAGCGCCAGTCTTCCTGAATCAGAAACATCTGGAGCAAGTACTGCGCAGGTCACAGCAACAATTGAGCGCAATGGTGACCATCATTACTTTGAGTTTGAGATTACCAGACCAGTTTTCCCGTCAAGCCAATTTATACGTACCAGCAAGGAGTAGATAATGAAGGTTTCGGATTTTAACTATGAACTACCGGATGAACTAATAGCTCAAAAGCCAGTGGAACCACGAGACAGCTCCCGTCTGATGGTGGTTGACACCGGAAGCGGGTCCATTGAGCATCATCATTTTTATAATCTGCCTCAATTTTTAAGACCAAACGATGTATTGGTCATCAATGAATCACGAGTCCTGCCGGCCCGTTTGTTTGGTGCACGCGAAGATACCCAGGGAAGAGTGGAAGTTTTGCTGCTGCACCCTGTCGGCGAGAAGCGCTGGGAGGTTTTAGTTAAGCCGGGTAGGCGCTGCAGAGTCGGAACGAGAATAGTTATTGCTGACAGTCTCAGCGCCACAGTGGTGAGTGAAACAAATGTTGGAGGCAGAATTGTTGAGTTTGAATATGTAGGCGATTTTGAAGCCATTTTAGAAAGCTTGGGGGAAACACCTCTGCCGCCCTATATTAAGGCGAAACTAGAAGATAAAGAGCGCTATCAGACTATCTATGCCAAGGAAAAAGGATCAGCCGCGGCGCCTACTGCGGGACTTCATTTTACACCGGCTCTGCTCGAGGAGATTAAGCAGATGGGCGTGAAGATTGTTCCGCTGATTCTTCATGTGGGTTTAGGAACCTTCCGTCCGGTTAAGTCAGAGCATGTGGAGGAACACCGCATGCATTCCGAGTACTACCGATTGAGCAAGGAAAGCGCGGCGGTAATTAATCAGCGCAGGGCAGAAGGTGGGCGGGTGATCGCTGTCGGAACCACGGTGGTGCGCACCCTAGAGACACTGGCTGAGTCAGGAAAAGTAAAAGCAGGTTCAGGCTGGACCGATATCTTTATCTATCCGGGTTACCAATTTGAGGTTGTCGATGGAATTATCACGAATTTTCATCTGCCGCAGTCAAGTCTCTTGATGCTGGTGTCAGCCTTTGCAGGCAGTGATTTAATCAAGGAAGCATATAAAACAGCGGTTCAGAATCGCTATCGTTTCTTTAGTTTTGGGGATGCGATGCTGTTAGCAGATAACAAGGAGTAGGATCAATGGCAGTAGAGTTTTCAGTAATAAAAACCGCATCAGATTCACCGGCTCGCCTAGGTCTTTTAAAGACCACCCACGGAGTCATCGAAACACCAGTGTTTATGCCGGTCGGCACTCAGGCGACCGTTAAGACGCTCACTCCTCTGGAGCTGAAGGAAATCGGTGCTGATATTATCTTGAGCAATACTTATCACTTATATCTGCGTCCAGGCAGTGATTTGGTTAGGGAAGCCGGAGGTCTGCACCAGTTTATGAGCTGGGATCGGAGCATTCTGACAGACAGCGGCGGGTTTCAAGTCTTCAGCTTAGGTAAGTTAAGAAAAATCTCCGAGGAAGGAGTCGAATTCCGCTCCCACCTTGATGGCTCAAAGCATTTTATATCGCCGGAAAAATCCGTTGAAATTCAGATGGATTTGGGTTCAGATATTGCGATGGTCTTTGACGAATGCGCACCATATCCTGCGGAGTACAGTTATGTTAAAGAATCCACAGATTTGACTTACCGCTGGGCAAAACGCTGCCAAGCGCGGCATGACCGGGAAGATCAGTCGCTTTTTGGAATTGTTCAGGGTGGCGTTTTCGCCGATCTGCGCAGGCAGAGTGCCAAACAGCTGGTAGATCTGGATTTTCCCGGATACGGGATAGGAGGCTTAAGCGTCGGCGAACCAAAACCGTTGATGTATGAGATGCTTGAGGAGATTATACCGATCATGCCTCAGGAAAAACCTCGCTATTTGATGGGCGTGGGCTCACCTGATTGTTTGGTTGAAGCAGTTCTGCGGGGAGTCGATATGTTCGACTGTGTGTGGCCAACTAGAATCGCCAGACACGGTACAGTCATGACTCGTCAGGGACATTTGACAGTGCGGAACCAGCCTTTTGCAAAAGATTTTATGCCCATTGAAGAAGGCTGTTCCTGCTATGCCTGCCAAAATTTCAGCCGCGCGTATATTAGGCATTTATTCAAAGCGAATGAAATGCTGGGACCGCGTTTGGCAACAATCCACAACCTGACGTTTCTTGCGCAGCTCATGGCTGATATGCGGCAAGCGATTCGGGAAGACCGGATGCAGGAATTTCGCGATCAGTTTTTCGCAGAATATGCAGGATAAACCTATGCGAGGGAGAAAAATATAGTACGGAGGTGAGTCCATGTTCCTTGAAGCTCAGACACCTGGAGCAGGTGGTTTATTAGGGTTATTGATGCCGTTTGTCATCATGCTGGTTGTTGTCTACTTCTTTATGATTCGTCCACAGCAGGCCCAACAAAAAGAACGCCAGGCAATGCTGGATGCATTGAAGAAGGGTGATCGAATCATAACAATTGGCGGCATTCACGGTGAAATAACCAAGCTGTCGGAGGATACCGTAACAATTCGAGTTGCTGACAAAACAGAAATTGTTATCAGCAAGTCGGGTGTAGGTTCGGTGAAGAACTAGACAGAATAAACCACCTTGGGGTGGTTTTTTCATTATATTAGGAGGGTATTGGAAATGCGGAGTAGGAAAACGGTCTTCATCCTATCTTTTATTATTCTTATCTTAACCTGTCAAAGTGCTGCCGCTGGCGAGTTTTATCTGCATGACAATAAGGAGTATTGGTGGTATCATGTGGACAACCCCGGGTTTTATGCAGTTGTTCCCAGCGCGGCAGATGTTTATGTGAGCAAAAAAGTCTTCGGATATGATTTTTTGGAAATTTCCTGGGATAATGGCTCGGTTGTAATGGAAGTTGGTGTGATTCCGAACAGCAGCAGAGATGATGTGATCAATTTTGTTGCTAAACGCTGGAGTCCGTTCCTTCAAGACGAGCGTGTTTTTGCTAATCGCGAGATCACCACTTCGAATGGTCTGCCGACTTACTTTTATGCTGTTGAAGGCAGCGGACCGGATGGAAATAAATCAATGCTGCGCTCTGTTTACTTCAGTAAAGATGGCAATGTTGTCTATTTAGCTATGTATCTTCCGAATAATAAATATCAAGGTAAAGTTGAGCACCACTGGATCAGAGCAGTTAATGATTTTGAGTGGGACTAGGATGGAGAAACTCTGAAGGATTATGCAAATCCTTCGGAGTTTTGTCTATAATACAGGCAAAGGAGGAATGAGGCATGCTGTATGACTTAACTAAAAGTCTGATTGCATCCGGCATAGGGGCAGCTATTTTCACTAAGGACAAAGCGAAAGAATTTATCGCAGACTGGGTCAATAATGGGCATTTGAGCAAAGAAGAGGGAGAGCAGCTGTTGGCAACTTGGCTGGAAAGGTTGGATACAGATCGGACAGCACTTAAGCAGCGGATAGAGGAGGAAGTGAAGAAAATTCTTGACACATCGGTGTTAGTTTCTAAAAAGCAGTATCAGGAACTGCAGCAGAGAGTAGATGAGCTGGAACAGCGGATCCTGAACCTTGAGCAGCAGCAAGAAGAATAGGGAGAGGAAGAGGTGACAATATGCCTTTAGCATTAAACCGGCGCTATCGACATTTAAAAAGATACCGCCAGATCGGGGAGGTGCTTCTGCGCCATGGCTTTGGTTATCTGATCCAGCAGAGTGGGATAGCTGCGCTGAGACCTCGATTTAGACGACTAAAGGCAGCCAAGGATAAAAGCAAAGAAGATGTGTCGATTGGTGCGCGGCTGCGGTTGGTGTTGGAACAGTTAGGTCCTACATTCATTAAATTTGGACAGTTAATGAGCACCCGTCCTGACATCGTGCCTCCGGATATCCTCAAAGAACTTGAAAAACTGCAGGATAATGTGGCACCGGTGCGCTTTGAGCAGATTAAAGAGCAGGTTGAACAGGCACTGGGGCAGCCTATCGAGGAACTGTTCAGCAGCTTTTCAACCCAGCCGCTGGCCGCAGCTTCGATTGGACAAGTACATCGGGCACGCCTTTTAGATGGTACCGAAGTTGTCGTTAAAGTGAGGCGTCCCGGGGTTGAGTCAATTATTGCCACCGATTTAGAGATCATTTATCGATTGGCTCACACTTTTGCAGATCGGGTTGATGATCAGTTTATTGATGTATTTGAGCTGGTGGATTATTTTGCTAAAATGATTCGGCGGGAACTGGATTATACCAGAGAAGGAAGGAATATTGATCGGTTTAATCTTAAATTCAGCGGAAATCCGAATGTAGTCATTCCGACCGTTTTTTGGGATTATACCACGGATCGTGTGCTGACCATGAATTATATTGAGGGGATTACCCTGCGAGAACTGCCATCTCGTGATAACAGCAGCATAGATACTGCTCGAATAGCCGATATTGCGGTACAGGCTCTGGTTCAGCAGATCTTTGAATTTGGAATTTTTCATGGTGATCCTCACCCGGGTAATTTACTCGTAACCGAGGGAGGCTCGCTGGTATTTCTTGATTTTGGGATCATCGGGCGGATTGATCCCCAGACAATGGAACAGCTGGCTAAATTGGTTGTTGCCATTACCAAGCGCGACATCGAAGAGATTTTGAAGGTGTTCGAGGCTTTAGGCGCTCTCACCGAACAGCCATCACGAGATATGTATCTCGATTTGAGTGAATTGATCGACGATTATTATGATAAAACCTTGAAGGAGCTGAATTTCAGCCGTATCGCCGAAGATCTGCTCTGGTTTATCAGGTCGCATCCACTGAAAATGCCGATCGATTTAACTCTGCTCCTTAAAGCGCTGGTAACTGTAGAAGGGATAGGCACCAGATTGGTTCCTGATTTTAATGTAATTGAAGCGATGGAGCCTTTTGCGAGGGCGTGGGCAAAAGAGCATTATACTGTCGGTAGACTCGCAAAAGTAGGAACCGATGCGGCGAAGGAGTGGGTGAAAACAGCAGCCAAACTGCCGATTGAGCTTGAATCTGCGCTCAACACAATCAATCGCGGTGACTTAGAGATAAATTTCCAACATAGAGGATTAGAGCGTCTGATTAACCGCTTGGACATAGTCTCCAATCGGCTGACCGCGGGTATGATTATTGGCGCCCTGATCGTGGGCTCATCATTTGTGTTAACAACAGACCGGGGACCGAGAATTCTCAATCTACCCCTTATCGGCTTGTTGGGTTTCCTGCTGGCAGGGATGATCGGAATCTGGCTGCTGATCTCCATACTACGCTCAGGTCGCTATTAAGACACTACTCGGTGTAGTACTTGGGCTTAAGCACGAAGACATAAGGTATGTTGCGGTAAAACTCCTGGTAATCCAATCCGTATCCGACCAAAAATTCGTTCGGTACGGTAAAGCCGACGTAATCAACCGGGATATCTACTTCTCTGTTGATCTGCTTGTCCAAAAGAGTGCAGATTTTAATGCTGGCTGGTTTTCTGATCGCCAAATTGTTGATCAAGTAGCTGAGAGTCAAACCTGAGTCGATAATATCCTCGATAATCAGCACATGTTTGCCTTCAATACTTTCTTCGAGATCTTTGGTGATGCGAACCACACCGGAAGATTGGGTGGCATTGCCGTAGCTGGAGATACCGATAAAATCCATGGCCACAGGAATGGTCAAATGCTTTGATAAATCTGCGAGAAACATCATCCCACCTTTAAGGATGCAGAGCAGGAGCACCTCTTTTCCCTCGTAGTCTTTGTTGATTTGTGCCGCAAGTTCTTTGATGCGGTTTTGAATCTCTTCTTCGGTGATAAGGACACGTTCGACAATGTCCATCGAAAAAACCCCTTTCAATACGCTTTCCTTAATAATACTATTATGAATCGATAAAATCAAGCAAGTTTGCCTTGCAGGAATTCCTAGGAAAAAATCGAAAATGTTCGGGTTAGGGGGACATTGTCTTGGAAAAACGATGGTTAATCCAACCGGCTGAAAAACGCTATGCACACCTCAGCCGAGAACTAAATATTTCGGAAGTAACTGCAAAAATTCTTGCTGATCGCGGGATTAACTCTGCGGAACAAGCCAGACATTTTTTATACCCGGACTTCAGCCAGCTGCATGAACCGCTGCTGCTGCCGGACATGGACAAGGCTGTTGCAAGGATTGGCAGAGCGCTTGCTGATCAGGAGATAATTACCATCTACGGTGATTATGATGTGGATGGGCAGACATCCGTCGTACTGCTGATGGAAGTGCTCCGCAGTATAGCATCAGATCCCGACTTAATCCAGTACTATATACCGCACCGGATGGACGAAGGGTATGGACTGCACCAGGAGGCTCTTGAGGAAATCAGTGAAACAAGTTCGCTGGTAATCACTGTTGACTGCGGTATTACCGCCTGTAAAGAAGCGGAGTTTGCTAAAGGTTTAGGTTTAGATCTAATTATAACTGATCACCATGAGCCAAAGGATGAGCTGCCTGACGCAGCTGCAGTAATCAATCCGAAGCGCAGAGACAGCCAGTATCCTTTTTCAGAACTGGCAGGTGTGGGAGTGGCTTATAAGCTGGTACAGGCTTTAGGCATACACTATGGTCGTGATTTCAGTCAGTGGCTTGATTTGGTGGCATTGGGGACAGTCTCAGACCTGGTGCCGCTTGTTGATGAGAACCGTGTGTTTGTCAAATTCGGTCTGAAACAGATGGAAAATACTGTCAGCCTAGGGTTAGAAACCTTGATCCGCATCTGCGGTCTGAAACCTCCCTATAAGGCCTCTGATTTAGGTTTTAAGCTTGGACCGCGGTTAAACGCGGTAGGCAGAATGGGAGAGTCAGCTCGGGGAGTAGAACTGCTGCTGAGCAGAGAGCGCTTTAAAGCCCAAAGATTAGCGGAAACATTGGATCAGGAAAATCGCATCAGACAGCAGACGGAAGCTGAGATCTTTGAACAAGCTGTTGCGATGATTGAAGCGAATAATTGGGGTGAAGATGCTGCAATTGTTGCAGCCTGTGAGGACTGGCATCCGGGTGTAATCGGTATCGTTGCTTCCCGAGTTGTTGACCGGTACTATCGACCGACAGTGATTATTTCCTTGTCGGATGGAGTTGGAAAAGGCTCTGCCCGCAGCATTTCCGGATTCAATCTCTACGAAGGCTTGCGTCAGACCGATGATCTGCTGGAGCAGTTTGGAGGCCATGAAATGGCAGCTGGCTTAACGGTTCAAGCGCAGCGTATTCCGGAGCTGAGGGAACGATTAAACGACATTGTCCGCAGCTCGCTTAAACCAGAAGATTTTATTCCCAAAGTCCGGATCGATTATAAGCTGAATATTAAAGATATCAATCAGCAGCTTCTTCACGAGTTTGAACTGATGGAACCTTTTGGAATGGGAAATCCCACGCCTGTGCTCCAGATTTCCGGTTCTGTGCTGAGCACCAAACCCATGGGAATGGATCAGGAACATCTGCGCTGCATCATCCAGGATCATGAAGGTGCGGTAATGGAAGCGGTGGGATTTGGCATGTATCACGCGATTCAAAGCGTCGACAGCTATCGGGAAAACATTGATTTTGCTGTGGTTCCGCAGCCGGCATATCGGGATCCATCGAAAATTGAGCTGCTGCTCAGGGATTTCCAGGTTGATAAAGGGATTGATACTTATATTGAGGATTGGATGCTCAACCGCTATCCCTGGGAACTGCCAAACACCTACGAGCGCATATCTCAACTGGAGGAATCTTTTCCGCAGCACAGCAGCGGGAACGCAGCTTATAATATTATTGACAGCCGCAATGTCTGGGATAAAGTCAATGAACTAAAAACCTATCTCGATCCCCATAAGCGAGCATTGATTTACGCCGCAAGCCCATTGCAGGTTATGAACTTGTGCCGTGAACTGAGGATTGCGGTTCCCAATGGAGCCAATTTTATCGGGTTTGAGCATGAGTATCTCTCCGCAAGTGAACGAGAAGAACTGCATGTCTTGATCGAGACTAATAATATTACCTGGGTGGTATCGACCGGAATCTGGAATCCAGACTGGCAGTGGGATCAGATTGTTTTATACGATCCACCGGCCGTGCCGGAGTTTTTGGTAAGCTTAGTTGGCAAGCTTATTCCAGGAGGAGATCTGCTTGTCATATACGGACGGAAAGAGTGCAGCTGGATGCAGGGTAAGATTAAACAGCTCTTTCCCGACCGGGACTTACTGGCCGGGTTTTATGTGCAGATGATGAGAGTCGGTAAAGAGCAGTTGACTCACGCTGATCTAAGCAGAATTGCAGCAGTTTTAAATTTAGACGAAGGCATGGAGTTTATTGTTGATGTATTTGCTGAATTGGACCTGATCAGGAAAAATGACCAAGGCGTGAAAATCATGCCAAAACCCGCACAGAAACTAGACTTATGTACTTCCGTTTTGTATAATAGAGGTAAAACTAGACGGGAACAGATATCAGCATACTTACAGCATTGTTTGGAAAGGGGCTTTCTTGATGAACTTAAAGGATAAAATACGTGTAATTGAGGGTTTTCCAAAACCGGGAATCAGCTTTAAAGACATTACTACGCTGCTGGAAGACGCTGAAGCATTTCACTATGCGATTAAGCAAATGGCTGAGTTCTGCAGAGAGCGTAAAGTCGACTTGGTAGTCGGGGTCGAATCCCGCGGCTTTATTCTCGGAGCCCCATTAGCCTATGAGTTAGGTCTTGGTTTTGCTTTAATTCGCAAACCCGGAAAACTGCCCGGAGATGTATTAAGCATGGAATACGAGCTGGAATATGGCACAGATACATTAGAGATCCATAAAGATGCTATAAAACCGGGCATGAACGTGGTGTTAGTTGATGATCTGCTGGCCACCGGTGGTACAATCAGTGCCGCGGCCAAGCTGGTTGAGCAGGTTGGCGCCAAAATCAGCGGTTTTGCGTTTTTAATTGAGCTGGAAGCGCTCAACGGACGCAGTAAGCTGGAAGGTTACGATATTCTGACTCTGGTTAATTACGAGAAGTAGTGGGTTGAAAAGAGGTGAGGCCTTGAATCTAGAGTCCTTATTAGAGCGGATAACTAGCTATTATCCAGATGCGGATCTGGGTGTTGTCAAAAAAGCATATCATTTCGCCAAAGCAGCTCACGAAGGACAGTTGCGTGATTCAGGCGAGCCTTTTTTCAATCATCCTTTTGAAGTGGCTTTAATTCTGGCTGACTTAGAGCTGGATCTGGACACTGTCGCTGCAGGGCTGCTCCACGATGTGATCGAAGATACTAACGTAACGCCAGAAGAGATGGAGCGAGAATTTGGCAGCCAAATTTTTGCTTTGGTTGATGGTGTTACTAAGTTAGAAAAACTGCCGTTTAAAAATCGTTTTGAGCGGGAAGCCGAAAACCTGCGCAAAATGATTTTTGCCATGGCCAAAGATATCCGGGTGATATTGATCAAACTTGCCGACAGACTGCACAATATGCGCACTCTGCGCTATCTAGATCAGGAGCGCCAGGCAAAAATTGCCCGTGAAACTCTCGATATTTATGCTCCCTTGGCTAACCGCTTGGGGATCTGGTCTATCAAGTGGGAGATAGAGGATCTAGCGTTTCGCTACTTGTGGCCGGAGCAGTACTATGATTTGGTTCATCAGCTCAATAAAAAACGCCAGGAGCGGGAAAATGATCTGCAGCTAGTAATGCAGATTCTTACGGACAAGCTGGAGGAGCTGGGTGTCACCGCCGAGATCCAAGGCCGTCCTAAGCATTTATACAGTATTTATCAAAAAATGCAGCGCCAGGATAAGTCTTTGAACGAGATTTACGATCTGCTGGCAGTGCGAGTAGTTGTTGACTCTGTTCGCGATTGTTATGCTGTGCTTGGTGCGATTCACACATTGTGGAAACCGGTTCCCGGCAGGTTTAAGGATTATATTGCAATGCCTAAATCAAATATGTATCAGTCGCTGCATACTACGATTATCGGTCCGCATGGAGACCTGTATGAGATTCAAATCCGCACCTGGGAAATGCACCGCATTGCCGAAAAAGGTGTGGCAGCGCACTGGATGTACAAAGAAGGTTTAGGCAGTAAGAAGGAAGATACAGTCAATACCAAAGTGCAGTGGCTGCGGGAAGCGGTGGAGTGGCTGCAGGAAATGAAAGACCCGCAGGAGTTTATGGAAAGTGTTAAAATTGACCTCTTTGAGGATGAAGTTTTTGTTTTCACACCCAAAGGCGATGTCAAATCACTGCCGAAAGGTTCTACTCCTGTAGATTTCGCTTTTGATGTTCACACTGATGTCGGGCTGCGCTGCATTGGTGCAAAAATAAACGGCAAGATTCAACCCCTCGATTATCAGTTAAAAAATGGCGAGTTTGTAGAAATTCTAACCAGCAAAACTCCCAATCCAAGTCAGGATTGGCTGAGTTTTGTTAAAACCTCAAAAGCCAGAAACAAAATCAGAAGCTATCTGAAAGAAGAACAGCGCGATGTCAGCGTAATGCGCGGACGCGAGCTGCTCGAAAAAGAGCTGAAAAAGCATAATCTCGATGTTAAAGAATATCTCAGCAGTGGAAAGCTGGTTGAAACAGCCAAGAGGTACGGTCACAGCAATCCAGATGATTTGTTTGCCAGTATTGGTTTCGGCCGAATAAATGCCAACCAGGTTATGCAGAAGCTGGCAGGTAAAGAGCTGGAAAAGCGGCGCCGCAGCAGTGTTTTGACAAAAATAAAACAGCCGCGGCATCGCGAAGCTAAAGGTGTAGACGTTAAGGGTGTCGACAATTTATTGGTCAGGTTCTCTAAATGCTGTACTCCGGTTCCGGGAGATGAAATTGTCGGTTATGTTACCCGCGGCCGTGGCGTTTCGATCCACCGAGCGGACTGCCCTAATTACTATTCTCTGCTAGAGCAGGATCCAGGCAGGAAGATTGATGTGTCTTGGAATATCCAGGAGAAAGAATCGTTTCCGGTTGAGCTGGAACTTCGTGCTGTTGACAGAATTAATATGCTGTCAGCCATTATGAATACAATTTCCGAAGGGCAAACCAATATTGAAGCGGTAAACACCCGCAAGCTCAAAGACGATCTGGCTTTAATTCTCTTGACAGTGGATATTCACGATCTGAACCACATGCAGTCTTTGATTAATCGCCTGAGGCAGGTAGATGGAGTAGTCTCTGTCAGAAGAGCGACACCAACGTAGAAAGGTTGATAGTATGGAAATTCGCACATTCACATCGGGATTTTTAGGAGCAAACTGCTATGTGGTTATTGAGCAGAGCTCGGCTGTTGTCATTGACCCGATTGTTGAAGGCGAAGAGCTGCTCTCCTACATCGAGAGCCAGAAGGCGGAGGTTGCTGCCATTGTCAATACCCATGGTCATGTGGATCACATTGCCGGCAACCAATGGCTTTATGAGCAGACCAGGGCGCCAATAATGATCCACGCAGGGGACGAGGAGTATTTGACTGATCCTAATTTGAACTTGTCTCCTTGGATATCAGATCAGCCCGTTATAAGCCCTAAGGCGATGAGGATATTAAAAGATGGCGACCAAATCAAGCTGGCTAACTCGCATCTGACTGTAATTCATACTCCGGGACACTCGCCCGGAAGTATTTGCCTGTACAGCCCCGGTGTTTTATTTACGGGTGATACATTGTTTCAGTCTTCAATCGGCCGCAGTGATTTTCCCGGCGGTGACAGCAGAGTTCTGCGGGAAAGCGTGCGCAGTTTGAGGACACTGCCCGCTGACACTATTATTTATCCTGGTCATGGACCGCATACCACTTTAGAGCGGGAACTAAAACACAATCCGTTTTTGCGTTAAGGAGCATTGCTGATGCCTATACCACAACAAACGCAGCCGATGTCTTTTCAGATTAAGGCATCTCCTGAACTGTTCACAGTAGTTAGGGGTACTCTGACATCGATGTTTAGAACCGTGGACTTTTCTGCGGGACGCTTGATTGAGGTTGAGTCTTGTGATACAGAGGAAGGAATTATAACTACAGTCAAGCTGCAGGACCACGAACCTTGGCAGCATTTAGATTCTGAAATCAACCGCTCCTGCTACAATCAGCGTGATCGTGAAAACCGCATCAAAGAACGGATCAGGTTGGGGGTGCGAACTGTTGTTGGCCAAGCATACGGGATTCCTCTTGGTCCCTGGGGAATTTTGACTGGAGTGCGGCCAACGAAATTAGTGCATCGTCTGATCGATCGCGGATTTAGCAGAGAAGAGGTTTACGCTCTGCTGACAGAGGTGTACCATGTTTCCAAGCAGCGGCAGAAACTGCTGTTTGATGTCGTTGATAAACAGCGGTCTTTTTTCTTGCCCAACGTTAACAATCCGGTCAGTGTCTATGTGGGCATCCCGTTCTGTCCTACTCGGTGCGGTTACTGCTCTTTCGCAGCTTATCCTCTCCACACCCACGGACATCTCTTTAACGATTTTTTATCCGCTCTGGAGCTGGAAATTAGAAGTTTAGGAGAGCTGCTCCGGGATCTAGGTATCGAAGTGCAGACAGTTTATCTCGGAGGAGGAACGCCAACTACAGTCCAAGGAGCTGACCTCAGTCATCTTTTGAAGTTGCTGAACGAATACTTTGTTGCAGACCAATGTCAGGAGTATACGGTCGAAGCCGGACGGCCGGAAACTCTAGATAGTAACACCCTTGCAGTTATGCAGCGGCATGGGGTACAGCGGATCAGCATCAATCCCCAGACTATGAATGACCGCACACTTAGGCGGATTGGAAGAGCGCATACGGCGGATCAGGTGAGAGCTGCCTTCGAGCTGGCTCATCAATACGGGTTTAAGCATATTAATTCCGATCTGATTTTGGGTCTGCCGGGAGAGGATGCTGAGGATTTTGCTTTTAGTCTGCAGGAAGTACTCGCATTAAAACCGGATAATATTACGATTCACAGTTTAGCTTTAAAGCGGGCCAGCAAATTTGGTCAAACTGCATCCGTGCGTGATTTAGAACACGAACTCGGCATGGAGATGGCCGAAATGGCGTGGGAAACACTTGCAGCAGCAGGAATGCATCCTTATTACCTGTACCGCCAGCGGTACATTTTAAGTGATTTGGAAAACATTGGTTATGCAGTACCAGGAGCCGAATCAGTTTACAACATTCAAATGATGGAAGAACGGCAGACCATTATTGGTTTAGGTGGAGGAGCAATTACTAAGTTGGTATCTCCAGATTTAGCAGTTGTTAGACATGCCAATCCGAAATGCCCAGCAACTTATGCTCGCCAGGTTTGCCAGCTGATCGATGCAAAAAAGTGCCAGATTACACAGCACTTATCTGTTTGACAGAACCTATGGCGTGAAGTAAAATAATCTTGTGCATTCATAAGATATTGGAAAGGAATGGTTATGGTTGATTAAGAAATTCAGATCCTTGGCAAAACCGCTCGTCATCATCATATGTGTTACTTTTATTGCTGGTGCTTTATATATCGGAGGTATGTCCTTTTTTGGAGGCAATGATGCATCGGCAGCAGTAGCGACTGTTAACGGACGGCCGATCAGCGCGTACGATCTGCAGAACGCCTATCTGCAGGAAGTGCAGTATTATCAAATGATTTATGGTCAGTTAAACAATTCCATGCTTGAGGGAATTCGCTACAATGCTTATGAGATCTTAGTTAATAATTCCTTGGTAGAAGAAGAGCTGGATAACCGCAAATACAAGCCGGCTGCGGCTGATGTTGATGCGGAAGTTGCTGCGATGAAAGAAATGTATGGACAGGAAGTTCTGGACATGTACGGCTATAATGACGCAGCATTAAAACAGATCGCTTCTCAGCAGTTAGCATTTCAGCAGCTTCTCAATGATATTGCTGGAGAAATAGAAATCAGCGAACAGGAAATCAAACAGCAGTATGAGCAGGTACGGGCCAGCCATATTTTGGTTCGAGTTGATGGAGATGATCCGGAACTCTGGGAAGCAGCAGAAGCCAGGGCAGAGGAGATTCTCGAAATGATACAGATTATGGATTTTGCTGAAGCAGCGAGGAATTACAGCGATGACGGCAGTGCTGAAAATGGTGGCGATCTCGGGTTCTTCAGCCGGGGCCAGATGGTTGAGCCGTTTGAAGAGGCTGCTTTCGCATTGGATGTTGGAGAAGTCAGCGGCTTAGTAAAATCTCAATTTGGTTATCATATAATTAAAGTAACTGATAAGAAAACAGCTGAAGGCGATGAGTTTGAAGCTGCAAAAGATGAGATCCGCGAAGAACTGGTTGAAGAAGAGAAGTTTAGACGTTTTTCCGAGTGGCTGACAGAGCGGAAGAACAATGCTAAAATCGTTGTTATTGACCGGCAGCTGGCCGCTTATCAGGCTTTGTTAAACAACGAATATGAAGAAGCAATTAAGGCTTACCACGAGGCAATCGAAGAAAATCCTGCAAATGGATTCCTCTACGCTTCGATTGGACAGGTATATCTGCAGTTAGATCAAACAGATAAAGCTATAGAGGCATATGAAAAAGCGCTGGAGCATTCTGCTAATGATGGACAGCTGCATTTGATGCTCGGTTCGTTATATCAGGACACAGAGCAAAATGATAAAGCGATCGCAGCTTATCTTAAAGCTTCTGAGTTAAGTTCAGGCGACATTATGACTCAGCTTATTGTCCGTTCCATGCTTACCGAACTGGAAGCGGAAGAGGCTGTGGCAGCGGTTGATGAGCGCATAGCCGCACTTCAAGAAATGTATGCTCAGATTGAAGCAGAAGAATCAACCGATACTACTGAGGACATTGAACCAAACGAACAGGAGCAAAACGGCGAAGAGACTGAGTAAGCTTAAAAGCAGAAAAATCTGTGCGAGTGGTGGTCTGTCCACCACTCGTTTCATATAGGCAGGAGGTAGAAATTGTGAATGTAAGACGACCGCGCGGAACCAATGATATTTTGCCGGAAGAATCGCGCAAATGGCAGTTTGTTGAAGAGAAGATTCGTGACATCTGCCGCCGCTTTGGTTATCAAGAGATTAGAACGCCGATTTTTGAGCATACTGAGCTGTTTGAGCGGGGAATCGGCGAAACAACTGATATTGTTGAGAAAGAAATGTACACTTTTATTGATCGTGGTGATCGCAGCATTACGCTGAGGCCGGAGGGCACTGCTTGCGTGGTGCGGGCCTTTATTGAGAACAAGCTCTATGCCCAATCCCTCCCGTCAAAGCTGTACTATTTAGGACCAATGTTTCGGTATGAAAAGCCACAGGCTGGTAGATATCGGCAGTTCAGCCAGTTTGGTGTAGAAGCGATTGGCAGTCTCGATCCCTTTTTGGATGTGGAGATGATTATTCTCCCGATCGAGCTGTATAAAGCCTGCGGATTATCCGAGTTCCACGTACATATCAACAGCCTGGGGTGCCCCAAGTGTCGCGGAGCTTATCGGGATGTTCTGCAGCAGCAGCTCGGTACTAAGCTTGATCAGTTTTGCGAAGCCTGCCAGGGAAGGATCAGCCGCAATCCACTGCGGGTACTGGACTGCAAAAACTCCAAGTGTCAATCGCTGGTTGATGAGATTCCCCCGATTACTGAATATCTGTGCGAGGAATGCAGTGATCATTTTCAGCAGGTAATTCAGTATCTGGATATGTTAGGTATCGATTATGAGCTGAACCCTAAGCTGGTGCGGGGGTTTGATTATTATACCAAGACAGTCTTTGAGATTACAGTGCCCGGTTTAGGCGCCCAAAATGCCATCGGCGGTGGAGGCCGCTATGATGGATTGGTTGAAGAGATTGGCGGTAAAGCTATGCCTGCGGTTGGCTACGCCGTTGGTATTGATCGGCTGCTGCTGGCATTAGAACAGCAGAACATTAGTGTATTCCCGGAGCAAAATGCTGATGTTTATGCGGCTCATTTTGGCGGAGCTACCAAGACGGCGGCAGTTGAGCTGGTTATGAAGCTGCGGGAAGCCGGATTATGGGTCGAAATAGATTACATGGACCGGAGCTTAAAGGCTCAGATGAAATCGGCAGACAGATTTAACGCTGCTTGGGTTGTAATTGTAGGAGAATCTGAGCTGGAGGCAGGTAAGGTGAGAGTACGCCGGATGGATACCGGTGCTGAAGAGGACGTTGAATTAGATCGATTAGTTGAATATTTGGCTGCTGAGAGAGAGGGGTAAGCATTATGAGCTGGAAGAGAACACATCACTGCAGCGCTGTCAACAAAGATTTGGCCGGGCAGACCGTAACTTTAAATGGCTGGGTCAACCGCCGGAGGGATTTGGGCGGTTTGATCTTCATTGATCTGCGGGATCGTTCCGGACTCGTGCAGATAGTCTGCAGCCCGGAGATTTTGAGCGCTGAACAGTTTGAAACAGCAGAAAAGCTGCGCCAGGAGTTTGTTGTAGCTGTTACCGGTACCGTCCAGCCTCGCCCGGAGGGACAGGTAAACCCGGATCTAGCCAGTGGTGAAATTGAAGTGCATGTTCAATCACTTCAAATTCTGGCAGAATCGAAAACTCCACCATTTCACATTGATCGGGTGGAAGATGTGGATGACAGTCTGCTTTTAAAATACCGTTATTTGAATTTGCGCCATAAGCATCTTCAGGATGCAATTATCACTAGACATAAAATCGTGCACTATGTTCGCAACTACCTGGCTGCTAACGGCTTTTTAGAGATTGAAACGCCGATGCTGACCAAATCTACGCCTGAAGGTGCCCGGGACTATGTGGTACCCAGCCGCATCCACGAAGGTAAGTTCTATGCACTGCCCCAATCACCGCAGCTGTTCAAACAGCTTTTGATGATTGCTGGATTTGAGCGCTATTACCAGGTAGCTAGATGCTTCCGGGATGAGGACCTGCGGGCCGATCGCCAGCCTGAGTTTACCCAGATTGACGTGGAAATGTCATTTGTGGATGCCGATGATGTGATGGCGATTATGGAAGAGATGATTGTAGGTCTCACTGAGAATATTACCGGAAAAAAGATCGAGAAACCGATTCCCAGGATGAGCCATGCCGAGGCCATGCTGCGCTACGGCAGTGACCGGCCGGATACCCGCTTTGGCCTGGAGATTGTGGATGTAACCGATGCCCTGGCTGAGAGTGAATTTCGGGTATTTGCTGCCACAGTTGCAGGCGGCGGAGTGATTAGAGGGATCAATGCCAAAGGCTGCGGGGCTAAGTTTTCCCGCCGCGAGATTGATGAGCTGACTGCAAAAGCGGAGGATTATGGTGCTAAAGGTTTAGTTTGGTTTAATATCGGTGAAACAATCAAGTCACCGGTGGCTAAGTTCCTGACTGAAGGGGAAATCCAGGGAATTTGCGACCGCTTAGAGGCTGAAGAGGGAGACTTACTGCTCCTGGTAGCGGATGCGCCGGAGACTGCAGCTGATGTACTGGGCAGGCTGCGTCTGTTCTTAGGAGCCAAACTTGATTTGATGGATCCTGAAGCTTTTAATTTCCTCTGGGTTGTGGACTGGCCGCTGTTTGAATATGATGAGGAAGAGGGGCGCTACGTGGCTGCTCACCATCCGTTTACCGCCCCTCATGATGACGACATTGAAATACTAACTACTGATCAGAAAAATGTGAGAGCCAAGGCTTACGACTTAGTCCTAAATGGAGTGGAGCTTGGCGGAGGCAGCATTCGCATATCTCGCCAAGAACAGCAGATGAATATGTTTAAGGCTCTCGGATTTACACCCGAAGAAGCTCAGGAAAAATTTGGTTTCTTCCTGGAAGCCTTCGAATACGGAGCACCGCCCCATGGAGGTATTGCTTTTGGTCTTGACCGGATTGTAATGCTGCTGACCGGAAGAGATTCAATTCGGGATGTAATTGCATTTCCAAAGACAACCAGTGCTTTAGACCTAATGGTCGATGCTCCTTCAGTGATTTCTGAGCAGCAGCTCCAAGAGTTGAAGCTGAGCATTAAGACTCGTTAAGTTTTGAAGCTAAGTCGTGGACAATATTAGCTCCCCTAGATACAATTACGCCAGTAAGAATGTGATCAACCGCAACATATTTTACCGGGATGTCCAGGGTGCTGAAGAGTCCAACTCCTGTGAGCCAAGCTAAAATAATACCGATCAGTCCGGCAATAGTAGTGATATAGGATTTGTCCAAGTTTGGTACAAGGGTTTTGACAAAGTTGGTAATGACTTCGGAAAGCACAGCTAAAGCCAGGACCTTATGGAGCAGCAGATCGATGGGTATCGCCTCCTTTAAATTATATTCTGGTTAATTTTATGAGGCTGTCTGCTGATTTAGTACAAGTTTGGATCACAGTATTTCTAATTTGGGATTAAATTGGATAAGCAGAGTAGTTGCATTCTAAAGCTGTTTATGTTAAGATTAGGTTGAACCAAAGCCCTGCTGTGCTCGGGATGAAACTGGCTTTGTAATGAGCCAACACCATTACAAAGGGAATTCAACTCCAAGAGTGGATAGTACGCCTTGCAAGAAGGACACTTGAAGCTGTTGGGAGGATACCCACCTGCCGAGAGCAGGTTCATTCTAGTCAGTTCAACGGCATAGTGGGGAGAAAATCGCAGTAAACCTCCTAGAAATAGGAGGTTTTTCTGATTTTAAGAATAGAGGAGAAAAGCGTATGGAGCGGTTTGTCCGTACCGAATGGTTAATCGGTAAAGAGGGTATAGCGCGATTAAACGCAGCGACTGTCGCAGTCTTTGGACTGGGAGGAGTGGGAGCGGCCGCTGTCGAAGGTTTAGCCCGCAGTGGAGTCGGGACACTGATCATTGTGGATCATGACCGGGTAAGTCTTTCTAATCTCAACCGCCAGCTGATCGCACTGACTTCCACAGTGGGCAGGCTCAAGACTGAGGCGGCGGAAGAGCGGATAAAAGATATTAATCCCGAATGTAGGGTTTTCAGCTATCCTATCTTTTATGAAAAGGATACAGATCAGCTGGTGTTTTCTCGCAAGATTGATTATGTTGTGGATGCCATTGATTCGGTGGGAGCGAAGCTTGATCTGATTGAACGGTGCTACCGCAGCCAGATTCCAATTGTCTCTGCCATGGGCGCGGGTAATAAGCTTGATCCCAGTGAACTTAAAGCAGCTGATATCAGCGAGACCCACACCTGTCCTCTGGCAAAGGTAGTGCGAATCGAGCTCCGCAAACGGGGCATTACTTCGGGTGTGAAGACCGTGTTTTCCACTGAGCGGCCGATCAGATTTGACCAGCCGAAAGAAAACGGCAGGCATCTGCCGGGGTCCACAGCTTTTGTCCCTCCCGCAGCTGGATACTTAATGGCGAGTGTAGTAGTGCGGGATTTAATTGGCAGTTAATTTTTACAGCTGAGGTGAGCAGGATGGATTTGTTCAGCAGGGCATACAAGGATCGGGGTGGACAGCCGTTAGCAGTAAGGATGAGACCGACCAATCTCGATGAGTTTGTTGGTCAGGAACATATATTGGGACCGGGTAAGCTGCTGCGCCGAGCTATTGAAAACGACCAGATCAGCTCCTTGATTCTGTATGGTCCGCCGGGGGTAGGTAAAACTACCTTAGCGTATGTTATTTCCCATGTGACCAAGGCGTATTTTGTTCAGGTCAGCGCTACCAATACCGGTGTGGCCGACCTTAAAAAGATTATTACCGAAGCGCAGGATCGTCTTAAATTTCATAGGCAGAAGACAATCCTCTTCATTGATGAGATTCAGAGGTTGAATAAAGGTCAGCAGGATGTATTGCTGCCGGCCATGGAAAATGGTGATGTATGTTTAATCGCGGCTACGACAGAAAACCCGTATTTTGAAGTTAATGCAGCTCTTTTAAGCCGCTCCCGAATCTTCCAGCTTAACCCCCTGACAAATGAGGATCTAAAAAAGGTTGTTAAGCAGGCCAGCACGTCAGAGAAAGGTTTGGCTGATTATCCCCATCACATCACTGATGAAGCCTTGGAGCACTTGGTAGAAACAGCCAATGGAGATGCCAGAGCAGCTCTCAGCGCTTTAGAATTTGCGGTAATGGCTGCGCCGCCGGATCAGGATGGTGTGCGGCAGATCGATTTAGAAATAATTGAGGATGCGGTTCAGTCTCAGCGTGTAACCTATGACAAGTCAGGTGATTCCCACTATGATGTGACGTCGGCTTTCATTAAGTCGATGCGGGGCAGCGATCCCGATGCAGCGCTTTATTGGTTTGCCCGCATGCTTTATGCCCAGGAAGATCCCCGCTTTATTGTGCGGCGATTAATCGTCCACGCATCTGAGGATGTTGGAATGGCTGATCCCCGGGCGATGCTGATGGCTCACGCCGCTGCTAATGCCCTGGAATGGGTGGGTATGCCGGAAGCACGAATTCCTATCGCTCAAGCAATTATTTACATAGCCACTGCGCCTAAGAGTAATTCAGTGATCAAAGCAATTGACCAGGCGATGAGCGTTGTGGAAACTACGGTTAACCAGCCGGTACCGCGGCATCTTAGGGATGCCCATTATCCGGGATCGAAAAACCTGGGTCATGGCGCGGAGTACAAGTATCCCCACGCTTACCCATATCATTATGTTAAACAGCAGTATCTGCCCGACAATGTTGCGGATATCAAGTTTTACCAGCCAACTACTCAAGGTGAGGAAAAAAATGTAAAAGAGCGGATCGAGTTTTATGCACGTTTGAATTGACAGAATAAATTCATGTGTGCTATGATCATTTAGAACCCAATTCCAAGGAGTTTACTCGGGATTGCTAGGAGGCAGGTAACAATGCGGATTTCAACGAGGGGAGAATACGGCGTCCGAGCGATGCTGGACTTAGCTCTCTACAGCAGCGAGGAACCTGTTCCGCTGGGGGTAATTGCCGCAAGGCAGGACATTCCTGAGGCATATCTAGAACAGCTGATCTCAGTTTTGCGCAGAGCTGGACTGGTGGTCAGTTTCCGCGGAGCGCAGGGTGGCTATCAGCTTGCGAAACCTTCAGAGGAAATAACGATTGGTGAGATTCTTACCGCGTTAGAAGGTCCGGTTGCCCCTAGAAGTTGTGTCGATGAAGAAGATAGTGACGGCTGTTACATGAGCGAAAAGTGTGCAACCAGGGTTTTATGGCAGAAACTGCAGGCAAGCATCGAAGATGTACTAGAAAATACAACATTGGCTTGGTTGACCGGCAAAGCAAAACTAATGCAGCAGCAGTTGCAGAACAGAGGTGATTTAGGGTGAAAACAGTCTATTTAGATCACGCTGCCACTACTCCGATCCGTGACGAAGTATTGGAGGCTATGCTGCCTTACTTAAAGGAGCAGTACGGCAATGCTTCTTCTGTTCACAGATTCGGGCGGGAAGCAAAGAAAGCTTTAGATCAAGCTCGAGAGACGGTTGCGGAAGTTTTGAATGCTGACTTTAACGAAATTATCTTTACCAGCGGCGGTACTGAATCAAATAACCTGGCTATTAAAGGAGCGGCCCAAGCAAACCGGAAGCGCGGCAATCATATTATTACTTCTTGTATTGAGCATCCTGCGGTCTTAAATCCTATGAAGGAATTGGAAAAAGATGGGTTTGAAGTCACATACCTTCCGGTTAGTGAAGAAGGCTTGGTCAGCGTTGAGGATTTCCAAAACGCACTGCGGGATGATACAATTTTAGTCTCGATCATGCATGCCAACAATGAAATTGGAACCATTCAACCAATCGCAGCCATCGGTAAGATTGCCCGCGATAAGGGTGTTCTGATGCACACTGATGCGGTTCAGTCTGTGGGCAGCATGGATGTTGATGTGCAGGCATTAAATGTTGACCTCTTGACTCTATCAGCTCATAAGCTGTATGGCCCAAAGGGAGTAGGCGCTCTTTATGTCCGCCGTGGGGTGAGGCTGATTCCGCAGCTGCATGGTGGGGTGCAGGAGCGGCGCAGACGCGCCGGCACAGAAAACACCGCCGGAATCATCGGTTTGGCGGAAGCGCTGAAACTAGCTAAAGCGGAGCTGGATGTGGAAGTGCCGAGAATTCAAAAACTGAGAGATCGGCTTTTAGATGGCATCCTGCAGATTCCTCACACACGCTTAAACGGTAGTAGAACAGAGCGGCTGCCCCATAACATCAATGTCTGTTTTGAGTTTATTGAGGGGGAATCGCTGCTTTTGAACCTTGATCTGAAGGGAATTGCCGGTTCCAGCGGCTCGGCTTGCACTTCAGGATCACTGGAGCCATCGCATGTGCTTTTGGCTATCGGCCTTCCGCATGAGATAGCCCATGGTTCATTAAGATTGACCTTAGGTCGGGCTAATACTGACGCTGATATTGATTATGTTTTAGAATGCCTGCCGCCGATTGTCGAACGGCTGCGGCAGATGTCGCCATTATACAGTGGTTAATACGAGGATGAAGGGGATAGGGTATCAATGTATTCAGACAAAGTGATGGATCATTTCCAAAACCCCCGCAATGTGGGCGAGATCCAGGACGCAGACGGTGTTGGTGTTGAGGGTAACGCGCGCTGCGGAGATATTATGAAAATCTGGATCAAAGTTGAGGACAACCGCATCGTGGATGTCAAGTTTAAGACCTTTGGCTGCGCTGCCGCGGTAGCTACCTCTAGCATTATTACCGAATTGGTTATGGGTAAAACTATCGAGGAAGCGGAAGAAATTACTAATCAGGCGGTAGCGGATGCTTTAGATGGACTGCCGCCGGTGAAAATGCACTGTTCCAATTTGGCTGCAGATGCTTTAAAAAAGGCTATTGAAGATTACAAGGCTAAACACTGACACATATTACCGTTTGCTGGATTTCTGGGCAAGCGGTAATTTTTTTTGAAATGAACATAATAACAGTGAGGAGTTGATGATATGGAAAATCGATCAGGTAGAAGCTGGCTTGTTGCAGGAATCCTGGGAGCAGCTTTAGGCATCTACTTTATGAACAGAATTGACGGAACTCCGATGCAGCGGCGCATGAAGTATGCCCGCCGGCGCTGGATGAGGAGTTTAGGCAATGGCTATCAGAATGGTCGGCAGATGATAAGTCGACGCTTAGAGGCAATGCTTCGCTAGAGAGGTTGGCAGGGTCCGACCTCTTTTTAAATAAACAAAAACAGACAGTGGTGAGCGATGCGATTATCATGGATACAAGAAAGTGGATTTTGACGATACTGCTGATTATTGCGCTTTTGTTTTTGTACCGGGTTCGGGCTGTTCTAAGTCCGTTCTTGTTTGCTTCCCTGATCGCTTACACTGCCTATCCGCTCGTCATGGTTTTCGAAAAGCGCCAAGTTCCCCGTCCAATTGCGATTGTATTGGTCTATTTGATATTCGCAGTTATCCTTGCCCTCTTAATCTCGTTTATGATCCCACAGCTGGCGGAGGAAGTTGATGAGCTGCTGAAAACAGTGCCTAAACAAACAGAAATGCTGGAAGATGGACTGCAGCGCCTGCGGGGACTGCAGGATATTTCTGTGCCGGATGTGCTGCAGGCTGGCTTTGATACATTGGTAAACCGCATCCAGAGGCTGCTGGAGGGTTTGGCGGAGCGGATAGCCCAAATTTTGGTGGGATTAGTATCTCAGGTCGTCAGTCTGGCAATTGCACCGGTTTTGGCTTTTTACCTGCTTCGGGATCTAGAAGCCATTAAGCGGCGGACCTTGATGCTGATACCCAAACGCTACCGCCTCACTATCTATTCGCTGGCTAAGGAAATAAATCTGATTATCTACGGTTTTATCCGCGGGCAGCTTGTTAACGCGGGTCTGGTAGGGCTTTTGATTTCAGGTGGACTTGCGCTGCTCGGCATTAAATACTCTCTGTTTATCGGACTTTTGGCTGGCTTGTTCGATATAATCCCTTACTTCGGACCCATAATCGGGTTTATTCCTGCTTCAGTTTTAGCGCTGGCCAAATCGCCCATATCGGTTGTATGGGTACTGGTGATATTCGTATTAGTAAACCAAATCGAAGCAAACATTATTTCACCGAAAATCATTGGGGAAAGAGTAGGACTGCATCCCCTGGCGGTAATCTTTGCAATTTTTGCCGGCGGTGAGCTGATGGGCATCATCGGGATGCTGATTGCCGTACCGGCTGCCGCAGTAGTGCGGGTACTGCTTACTCATACACTTAAACGCCTTGACAGCATGGACGGTAGGTAGTGTTGACAAGGTTTCGGCCATTGGATAAGATAGGAATAGTGGAGAAAAGAAGGGGGGAACCGCACATTCGATGCGGAAGAGATGAAGTACATTACAGCTGATCAAATGCGATCTATGTTTTTAGAGTTTTTTAAATCAAAAGGTCATCAGGTTCTGCCTAGTGCCTCCCTTGTCCCGCATGGTGATGCCAGCTTACTGCTGACCGGTGCGGGCATGGTTCCGTTTAAACCATATTTTCTGGGTCAAGAAGAACCGGAGTTCCGGCGGGTAACTACCTGCCAGCGCTGTCTGCGCACTCCGGATTTGGAAAACGTGGGAAAAACCGATCGTCATGGTACATTTTTTGAGATGTTAGGCAATTTTTCATTTGGTGATTATTTTAAAGCAGAAGCTATTACCTGGGCGTGGGAGTTTATTATCGAACATATGGGAATTCCCAAAGACAAGCTCTGGGTAACAATCTATCTGGATGATGATGAGGCTTTTCAGATCTGGCATGAAAAGATCGGTGTTCCTCAGGAACGGATTGTTCGCCTCGGTAAAGAAGACAACTTCTGGGAAATCGGTGTAGGCTATCCCTGTGGACCCTGCTCCGAGATTCACTATGACCGCGGTCCGGAATTCGGCTGCGATAATCCCGACTGTAAGCCCGGCTGCGAATGCGAGCGCTTTATGGAGTTCTGGAATTTGGTATTTGTTCAGTATATCCAGCGGGAAGCAGGTAGATACGAGCCTTTGGAATCTAGGAGTATTGACACGGGTATGGGCATGGAGCGGATTGTAGCTCTGATGCAGGGTGTAAAAAGCATTTTTGAAATCGACCTGATCAAGCCGATTATCGACAAAGCTGCCAGTCTCGCCAAAACCAGCTACGGTAAAGATGAAAAAGCTGATGTGTCACTGAGAGTGATCACGGATCACGCGCGGGCGCTGACTTTCTTAGTAAGTGATGGAGTTCTGCCCAGCAATGAGGGGCGGGGTTATGTGTTAAGGCGTCTGATCAGAAGAGCTGCACGCCACGGCCGCCTTTTAGGCATTAAGGGTCAGTTCTTAAATGAAATGGTCGATATCGTGATTCAGCAGATGCAGACCGGTTATCCGGAGCTTGTGGACAATAAAGAGTATATCCACAAAGTCGTTAATCTAGAAGAACAGCGCTTCTATGAAACACTTGATCAAGGTCTGAACATTCTGCAGGATATCATCAGCAAGCATCAGGCAGGTGCAGAAAAGATTATTTCCGGAGAAGATGTTTTCAGACTCTATGACACTTATGGCTTCCCCGCTGAGCTTACTAAGGAAATTGCTGCTGAACAGGGGTTTGCTACTGATGAAGAAGGATTCCAAGCAGCGATGGAACAGCAGCGGGAAAGGGCCAGAAAAGCTCGGGCACAGACGAATTATCTAGGTGACCATCTTGAGCTTTATCAGAAACTCCACGAAGAGCTGGAGTCGCTCTTTGTTGGCTATGAAACAACCGAATGCTCAGCAGAAGTTGCTGCCATCATTAAAGATAATCAGATCGTTGATCGACTCGGCGCCGGTGAAGCGGGAGTTGTAGTTTTAAATAAGACTCCTTTCTACGCCGAAAGCGGAGGTCAGGTATCCGATACAGGAACAATTACTGCCAAAACTGGACAGTTCAGCGTCAAAGATGTCAGCCACCCGGTTGAAGGCATTATTGCTCACGAAGGTGTGCTGGTTTCAGGAGAATTGCGGGTTGGAGATCCAGTGTTAGCCTCGGTTTACAACAAAGAGCGCTGGGATACGATGAGACACCACAGTGCTACCCATCTGCTTCATAAAGCGCTGCGGGAAGTATTAGGCGAGCATGTGCACCAATCCGGTTCATATGTTGATGCCGAAAGGCTCCGCTTCGACTTTACCCATTTTGAAGCGGTTACACCTGAGCAGCTCCTGTTAATTGAACAGCTTGTTAATGAAGCAGTAATGGCCAACTATCCTGTTCAGACTGAAAATCTTTCGCTTGAAGAAGCAAAATCCAAAGGCGCGATAGCTCTCTTCGGCGAGAAGTATGGCAGTTCTGTGCGGGTAGTGTCCATGGGTGAATCGATGGAGCTGTGCGGAGGCACCCATGTAAGCGCTACAGGAGACATTGGTTTGTTCAGGATTGTATCTGAGAGCAGTATTGCCGCAGGTGTCCGCAGAATTGAGGCAGTGGCAGGCAAGCGAGCACTCGAGTACACCGACCAGCGGGAGACCATGCTTAAAGAACTCAGCCAACTTCTTGATGCGCCGGTAGAACAGGCGGTTCAACAGTTGGAACGGCTGTTAGAGCAGCAGAAAGAGCTGCAGGCAGAACTGAATAAATTTAAGCGCAAGGCAGTGTCCGATGTAACCGGTGATCTAATCAGCCAAGCTGAGGAAATCAATGGAGTTAAATTAGTTATTGCTGAAGTAGAGCTGGCAGAAACAGAGCAGCTCCGCACCTTAGGTGACAAGCTGCGGGATCAGCTTAAGCCATCGGTGATCTTTTTAGGAGCTCGTGCCGGTGAAAAAGTACTGCTGGTAGCCATGGCGACTAAAGATATCGCTGGTAAGGTGGTTCACGCTGGCAATCTGATCAAAACTGCAGCTCAAATCTGCGGCGGCGGAGGCGGCGGCAGACCTGATATGGCTCAAGCAGGTGGGCGGCTCCCGGAGAAACTTCCGGAAGCTCTCAAGACTGTCCGGGAATTGTTAGTTGAACAGTTAAAGGAGAAGTAATTTGCAGTGCCGAATTAGGTAATGAGGATTGCACCAAAAGGGGGCTTGGTGGTCATGGATGATAAAACTACTATCTTCCGTAGGTTTCCGCATTCAGAGAATGGCTTGATCGCCCAGGTACTGCAGGAAGTGTACCAGGCGCTGCAAGCTAAAGGTTACAACCCCGTTGGACAAATAGTTGGTTACTTGATGTCAGGCGACCCGACGTATATCACAAGTCACGGGAACGCGCGCAACCTGATTCGGCAGTTAGAAAGAGATAAAATTCTTGAAGAACTGGTCGCAAGTTACTTACAGAAATCGCAAGGGACTGGCAGCAGCTAGTCTCTTGCTGTACTTTTATTGAGCGCTGTATCCCACATAAAGGATTGATGGTAGTAATGCTAAAGGACCTATTATCGCGGATCAATCCTCGGCAGGCCCAGGATTCAGAGCCGACATACCGGATAGCTTTAGATATTGGAACCGAATATGTTAAAGCTGTGTTTTTGGAGCAAGCCGGCGGTGTAGCCTCTATTATCGGCGTTGGCCGATCTCAGCAGGATTACGCTGATATGGACAGCGGGGCTATTGCCAATATAGCTGGTGTTGTTCGCTGCTGCCGCCAGGCGCTGACGCAAGGGTCAGTTATTGCCGGTGTCAAGCCTACTGAGGTCGTTGTAGGTATTGCTGGCCAGTTTGTAACCGGTGTGACCCGAACAGTATTCAGGCAGCGGAAGCGGCCAGATAAGGGTCTGACAAGGAGAGAGCTGTCGAGATTGGTTGCGGGAGTGCAGCTGGAAGCCCAGCAATATGCCACTGAAGAAATGGCGGAAAAAATGGGCTTTAAAAAGATGGACTTGGAATTAGTAAACTCTGCTGTTGTAGATATCAGCATCGATGGCTATCAGGTGAGCAATCCGATTGACTTTCGCGGGCGCAATGTGGAGATGACAGTGTTTATGGTTTTTGCCCCATTAGTGCACGTGAGCGCTGTAAAAACCGTGGTGGAGCGTCTTGATCTTGACTTAGTAGGTCTAGTCGCTGAGCCTTATGCGGTGGCAGCCAGTACATTTACCGACGAAAGCTACGAGTTTGGTTCATTGGTAATTGATATCGGTGGAGGCAGCACCGATCTTGCCCTGATTCACCGGGGAGGCATTGTGAAAACAAAAATGTTCGGTATTGGTGGGCGGGCTTTTACCAAAGGCATTGCTGCCTACTGCCGCACAACGCTGCGGGAAGCAGAGCAGCTTAAGCTGGATTACGCTGCCGGGATTGAGGTCGGTGACGAGGTAAAAGAGATTATCACGGCTGATTTGAAAATATGGCAGGATGCACTGATCTTGGCTTTAAAGGAGCTCTATCAGGGCCAGCCTCTGCCGCCCCGTGTGGTCTTGTGCGGGGGAGGTAGCGGACTTCCGGGTATTCTCGAAACGATAGCCCATCCAAAACTTGTCGAATCGGAATTATTCGCGGTTATACCCGAAGTGCGGCTGCTGCAGCCTGAAGATGTATTCGGAGTTGCTGATCCTAAAGATTTCTTATCTGCTGTGCAGGATGTGACTCCAAAGAGCATTGCTTTTCAGGCCAGTCAAGCAGAACCTAAAACCAGTACCATCTTCGGAGGTGTGCGGTACGGATGATCATCTATGTTGATCCAGCTGATGAGCTGAATACAATCGTGCACAGGATCCGCCTGGAAGAGGATTCAGAGATAGTATTGGTGGTACCTCCGGAGAATTGGGCGCTGCGTGATCGGATAAATATAAAGTTGTTAGCAAAATATGCAAAAGATTCTCAAAAAAATCTGGTGATCAAAACCGGAGATCCCCTCATAATTAAGCACGCAGAAGCGGTGGAGCTTCGGGTTATCCGCGATGAATCCGCGGCAGCAGTTGAGGATGGGGATGAAGAAGCAGTTGAAGTCAAGCATAGGAACCGCCAAAGTCGGGACAGAGTGGAGCGTTTGATTGTTCTGCTGCTGATCGCGGCTTCTGTGCTCGGTCTCGCCTATTACCACCTGCCAAAAGCGGTGATTGTGGTCAGTCCAAAACAGGAGACCTTTAAGTATACACTGCAGGTACCCCTAGATGGATTGGATGGCATCGAGTTGGCGTCTGTGCAGACTTTGCTGACGCGTAGAACACCTGCTACCGGCAGAAAGATCGTGGGTATTTCACGGGCAGTTGGAGCAGTAACACTGATCAATCAATCTCAGAGCGAGGCCGCAGTTGCTAAAGGGACCATTTTAGAAACAGGCAGCGGAATCCTATTTAGAACAACCAAAGATGTTGTGGTTCCGGCAGTTACTACTCAGTATTTCATGGATATTCCCACCGGGTTGACCGCTGGCAAGGCTGAAGTGGAAATCGAGGCTGTTGAAGCCGGCAGCCAGGGGAATGTTGCCGCCGGGCGGATTGTAGCTATTCGTGGCTATGATTTAGAAGTGCGCAATTCTGATCCTACCAGCGGTGGCGAAGATGTTGTTCTAGAGGTGGCTGTCCGGGAAGATATTGAACGGGCGCAGAACCTAGTGAGAAGAGATGGAGAGCAGGAGCTGCGCGATGCTTTAATAGTTCAGCTTGGTGGACGATTAATGATTGATGAAACCTTTAAAATTGATATCGAGTGGACTAACATGTCTCAAGTAGATGAAGAAACCAGCGAAGTTTTTGCATCCGGTATCTGCGTTGGAAAAGCGTATCTTGTCGATCTTGATCAACTCAGCAGAGCGACGGCAGCATTGTTGGCAGAAGCAGTACCGGATGGATTTGTGCTTGTCCCCGAGACGGTATCCTTTGACTCAGTTAGCATCAATGAGACGGAGGCAGGTTATCAGTTGAATCTCCGCACTCAAGCTGTCATCAGAGGTGTAATTGACGAAGCAACGCTTGCACAGCAGCTTGCCGGAAGAGAAGACGAGGAGATAGACACTGTGCTCATAGCTAATCCAGGTGTAGCCAGGATCTATGTTGAGAGTGGACCTCAAGATAAGCTGCCGCAGCTGCCGCGTTGGTTAAAGATAAAAGTTGAAGAACCTGTGTACTAGGAGTTTTGCTAGTGGAATATCGCAATTTGGGTAAGACTAAACTTAAAGTATCAAGAATGTGTTTTGGTTCGCTGACCATCGGACCGCTTCAGCGGAATCTGCCCTTGGCGGACGGAAGCAAATTGATTCGGAAAGCTTTAGAAGCAGGTGTGAATTTTATTGACACTGCGCAGTTATATCGCAACTACGGCTACATAAGAGAAGCGCTGAAGGGATGGTCCAATGAAGTAGTAATTGCTACCAAGTCCTATGCGTATACTGAAGAAATGATGGAGAATGCTCTGGAAGAAGCTCGGAAAGAGTTGGATCTGGACCAAATTCCCATCTTTATGCTTCATGAACAGGAGTCGGAGCACACGATCCGGGGTCATTGGCCAGCGCTGGAGTATTTATTAAATGCCAAAGTTAAGGGAAAAGTAAAGGCAGTAGGAATATCTACTCACTATGTTCAAGGGGTGCTGGGGGCTTTGAAATACCCCGAAATCGAAGTGATTTCGCCTCTCATCAACCTTTCCGGCATTGGTATTCAAGGCGGCAGCCGTGATCAAATGCTTGATGCGATAAAGCAAGCTGCTGCTCTGGGCAAAGGTATCTTTGCCATGAAGCCGCTCGGAGGTGGCCATCTGATTGCCAGTCAGCAGGCGGCATTTGAGTTTTTGCTGAATCAGCAGGAGATTGATTCGATTGCTGTTGGCATGAAGAATGAGCAGGAGCTGCACCGCAATTTAGCCTACTTTAATGGCGAGCCGGTGGAGAAACTGGTGCTTGATGAAGTTGAGCGCAGATTACATATCGATGATTGGTGTGTACTGTGTGAAAAGTGTGTGCAGGCTTGCCCTTCAAAAGCCTTAACCAATGTCGATAATGTGATCACAGTTGATCGGGAAAAATGTGTGTTCTGCGGCTACTGCGGCGCTGCTTGTCCGGAGTTTGCCATTAAAGTGATTTAGGGAGAGACGAAATGCGGGTATTGGGATTAGATGTAGGTGAAAAAACGGTTGGTGTGGCTGTAAGCGATCCTTTAGGTTTTACGGCGCAGGGATTGGAAGTAATTAGGCGAACTAGTATTGAGCAAGACCTCAAGCGGTTGGCGGAAATAGCTGACCAGTACCAAGTTGAGCGGATCGTAGTGGGAATGCCGCGCCGCACTGACGGCAGCTATGGTCCGGAGGCAGAAAAGGTGGAGGCATTTGCTGCGAAACTTAAAGAAGCAGTCACGGTTCCAATTGTGTTTTGGGATGAACGCTTTTCTACAGCCGCAGCGGAAAGAATTTTGCTTGAAGGGGATGTAAGTCGGGCAAAACGACGCCGTGTAGTGGATAAAGTAGCAGCGAGTGTGATTCTACAGGGTTATTTAGACCGAAATTAAAGGAGGATAACAGCAATGACCGATAACGATAAGATTACTTTGATTGATGAGAATAACAACGAGGTTGAGTTTACTGTTGTGGATTACTTAGAAATCGACGATAACCGGTATGTTGTGCTGCTGCCCGACGAAGATCCGGAAGAAGGAGCGATTATTCTTCGGGTTGAACAGGACGATGACGGCGAAGACATTTTGGTTGAGATCGAAGACGATGATGAATTTGACCGGGTAGTGGAGATCTTAGAATCTGAGATGGATTAGGCTTCTTCCATTATCTGATTTGCATTAATTCTTGCCTTGGTTTATAATGAACTAGCTTAGACCAGAATGATGCTGATCGGATTAGGAGGGTTGTTTTTGAAACCCAATTTACTGTCAAAGGCTAAGCGGACCAGTTTGTTAGCGGTCCGTTTTCTTTTAATTGGACTAGTAATCGCTGCAGTCATTGCCCAGATTGGTCTTGCAGCAGCAGTTCTAATGGCTCATCGACCGGCAAGCACCTGCCCAAACAGTTTGGATGCGATCGTCACAATTCCAGCGGGGCTGTCTGCCAGCAGTATTGGTGAGCTTCTATTTGAGCAGGGCTTAATTCGCAATGCCAATTTATTCAATCTTATGCTGCGCATTACCAAAAGCGACAGCCAATTACAAGCCGGAGAGTATCTTTTAAATCCAACGATGAGCACGATGGAAGTGATCAAAAAGCTGAACGCAGGAGAGATTATCATCCACCGGGTTGTGATTCCCGAAGGTTATGATTTGAAGCAAATTGCTGATGTACTGGCTGATGAGGGTTTGGTTGATCGGGAGCGCTTTTTGCTGTTAGCATCCAACGCCGAACTGGTCTTTGGCGAGGAACTGCCAATCGAGCTTCCAATCGCTTCCTTAGAGGGCTATTTGTTTCCGGATACCTACTACTTTGCTAAAGAGCAGAGCGAAGAGGCGATTATCCGGCAGATGGTGGCACGGTTTGTTGAGCAGGTGATTCCAAATACTGACCTTAGTCTGCTTGATCATAGATACACACTGCATGAAGTAGTAACGCTGGCATCAATCGTGGAAAAAGAAGTAATTTATGACTTTGAGCGGCCGATCGTAGCTGCTGTATATCTGAACCGCTTGGATATTGACATGCGGCTGCAGGCGGATCCGACAGTGCGCTATGTTATGACTGAGAACCGCAGTCGGGTGCTGTATCGGGATCTAGAGATTGATTCGCCGTATAATACCTACCGCTATGATGGCCTGCCGCCGGGACCGATTGCCAGCCCGGGTTTGAAATCGATCCTTGCGGTGTTAAGTCCGGCTGATGTTGATTATTTATTTTTTGTTGCCAAGAATGATGGCACGCATCAGTTCAGCAGAACATTTCAAGAACATGTCGCAGCGAGAAGGTCGCTGGGGTATTAGAATTTTACTTTAGGAGTTGTTTGATCTTGAGAATACCGGAATTATTGGCTCCGGCAGGAAATATGGAGAAAGCGAAGGTTGCAATTGCCTACGGCGCAGATGCTATTTATCTGTCAGGCCAGCTTTACGGTATGAGAGCTGGAGCAGGAAATTTTGATAACGATGAGTTAGCTGCTGTGGTTAAGTACGCCCATGACCGCGGCGTTAAAGTATATGTAACTGTGAATATTATTCCCCACAATCATCATCTTGAGGGGATGCCTGAATATATTGAGTTTTTAAACGGATTAGGGGTCGATGCGATTATTGTTGCCGATGTGGGGGTAATCAGCATCGCTAAAGCAGTAGCACCTGATCTGCCGCTGCACTTAAGCACGCAGGCTAATACCATTAATTGGCAGGCGGCAAATTTTTGGAGCAGTATGGGGATAGAGCGCATTGTGCTGGCTCGGGAAGCTACCCGTGAGGATATCCGCTTGATCCGGGAAAAAACAGATGCAGAGCTGGAAATGTTTGTTCATGGAGCTATGTGCATGGCGTATTCGGGACGCTGTCTGTTAAGTGGAGTTATGACCGGGCGAGAAGCAAATCTGGGAGCCTGTGCCCAAAGCTGCCGCTGGAAGTATACTGTGATGGAGTCGAAAAGACCTGGCCAATACTTCCCGGTAGAAGAGACGAAAGACGGCACTTATATTTTTAATTCTAAGGATCTATGTCTGCTGGAATATCTGCCGGATCTGATTGAGATCGGGGTTGACAGCCTTAAGATTGAAGGCAGAATGAAGAGCGCGTATTATGTCGGCACTGTGGTCAGAGCTTATCGGCAGGCTCTCGACAGCTATGCTGCTGATCCGGAAGGATACAAGCTGGATCCCGAGCTCTTAAACGAAGTTGACAAAGTCAGCCACCGTCCGTATTACACAGGGTTCTTCCTCGGCAGTCAGCCGGGAACTTATCCAGAAAGCTCTGCTTATCTCCAGAGCTATGATTTTGTCGGTATGGTGGAAGACTACGACCACAATGCGGGAGAAGCAATAATTGGAGTGCGCAACTATTTCCCGGTAGGATCCCAGGTGGAAATCATTCAGCCGCTGGATCAAATGCTGGTGCTGGATGTAAGTGAGATTATCAACGAAGTAGACGGAGAATTGCTGGATGCAGCCCATGCTAACTACCGGGTTCGGATAAAAATGCCGCCTGTGAAACCGATGTCGATGCTCAGGATAGCTAAGACTGACAGCGAAGAAGCAATGCTGCACCGGGAATCAAGGCCGGCGCGCAAACAAGAGTCAGATAACGAGGGAGACACTAAATGAAGGCAAAACAGAAGTGTCCGGTAAGAATAGGAAAAGCGTACCAGATTGAAATAACAGATTTAACTCATGACGGCGAAGGCATCGGCAGAGTCGATGATTTTGCCGTCTTTGTGCCTGAGGCTCTGCCCGGGGATGTAGTACTAGGCAGGGTGATCTCGACTAAGAAAACCTATGCCCGCGCTTTGATTGAAAAAATCCTAACGGAGTCAGAGCAGCGGATTAAGCCGTTTTGCCCGCAAGCCGAGTCCTGCGGCGGGTGTCAGCTGGCCTATATGGGTTATGAATACCAGCTTGCTTGGAAGCAGAAACGCGTTCAAGATGCAATTCGGAGAATCGGCAGAATCGAAGCTGAGGTGCTGCCGATAATTGGTATGGACAATCCGGAAGGATACCGCAATAAATCTCAGTTTCCAGTCGGTTTACAAGACAACCGTTTGGTAATGGGGTTTTACCAGAAGCGGTCCCACAATATTGTCGATACTGATTACTGTCGGATTCAGCATCCGCTGATCAATAAAGCCGCCAAAGTGGTAAAGCAGGCGCTGATTGACTTAAACATTGAGCCATATAACGAACAGAATCATACTGGTGTTGTCCGACACGCGGTAATCCGGACAAGCTTCAGCAGAAAGACACTGATGGTGATTTTTGTAACGCGCACCAATGAGTTTCCCCATCAGGGTGAGCTTGTTGCAGAGCTGACCAAAAAGCTGCCTGAACTTACGAGTATTTATCAGAATGTCAATCCCAAGGTGACGAACGTAATATTCGGCTATGAAAGCAGGCTGTTATGGGGAGAAGCATATCTGCTCGATCAAATCGGAGATTTAGAGTTTGCCATTTCCCCGCGATCCTTTTTCCAGGTCAATCCTCATCAAACCAAGGTGCTTTATGATTTGGCGAAAGAAACGGCTGGATTAACAGGCAAGGAAACGGTTTGGGATTTGTACTGCGGCATCGGTACAATTGGACTGTATCTTGCTTCTGATGCGGAAAAAGTAATCGGTGTAGAAACCGTGCCGGAAGCGGTCGAAGATGCCCGGTTTAATGCCGATCTAAACGGCATCAGGCACGCTGAGTTCTATACAGGAAAAGCCGAAGACTTAGCACCAAAACTCTTGGATCAAGGATTAAAACCGGATGTGGTCATTGTCGATCCGCCGCGCCGCGGCTGTGATCCCAGCCTCCTTGAAACGATCCAAAAAGTACAGGTTCCAAAAGTAGTTTATGTATCCTGCAATCCATCGACATTGGCCAGAGATCTAGGCATCCTAGTTGAGGCTGGTTACCGGGTTGAATCGGTGCAGCCGGTTGATATGTTTCCGGATACAAGTCATGTGGAGTGCGTCACATTGATGTCGCGGCTGTAAGCCTTTATTTAAGCGGATTTCCGAATTTGCATCAAAGTTGTCTACTCGACCTGAAGGGCTAAAATGCGTACACGGAAACATATCGACGATTATTTTTGAGGTACAATTTGAACTCCAAAATTTGCAGGGTTGAGTTGACAGATTAGATAACGGCCTTTTTTCATAGAGGTTGAGGAGACAGGATGGATGTACATTTAATGCAGGTATACTCATTTTCTGAAAATACATTATTTATTATGTATAAAGTTGTAATATGTTGAAATTGTTCGTTTCTTCGCATATAATAAAAATTGGAATTTTGTGTTCTGCGAGGTATTCATAATGGATTACTTAACGACAAAACAAGCTGCTGAA
>DURM01000031.1 GCA_012837335.1 Bacillota bacterium | reverse complement strand
CCACACCAAACGCTGGTTCTCAAAAATGACCAGTTCTGTTTCCTGAACCCTTTTTTCGGTCCAACTCGTCATTGTCAACGAACTTTTTCTGCATCACCCTCTTGACTTAATACCACAAGTCTAAAAAATGTTATGTTTTCGTTATCAATTATTCTAGATATGTTAATACAATCCTCCAAATTAGTTAAATATTATTAGAAAGACCGTTCCCAATGGACCGGCCTTTTCTTGTCTATTTAACTGCTGTGTTCTACCAGCCACTGATAATTAAACTGGTAGTGCTGTCTGCTGGATATTAAATGAATCATCCCATTCTCTGCTTGAATTATGGCGCAGTAGCCCATTGCCTCTCCACTGGCTGCGTCCATCGTAAAAATGCGGTTGGCATCCTTGGTCATTGTATCCAGATTATATTGGTTGGGATCCGTTGACTCTACTCTCCGCCCCGACCCATCGGAGATGACTCTTTTAATTGGCCAGGTCTTGCCCTGGTCAAAGGATACCGCAGCGTAGAGTCCGGTAATCTTGGTGAGATTGCCTTCTGCATCAAAGCCCAAAATGCCTTCCATATCCTGGCGGAGCAGGTTGCGGCTGTCGGTAAAACCGATCAATAGAATGGGACCTTCTTTAAGGCGGATCATGGCTAAGCGCTGACCGGCACCGACCGGTGGGAAGTCACTAGCGGTGTACCTCCAAGTATGTCCGCCGTCCTCGGAAATGCTGAATGGCATTCGCCCATTGATATTGTTTCCTCTGCCGGCAGCCAGCAGCCGGCCATCGTCAAGCTCAACTGCAGAAGCATGTATACCTGCGATCCAGGCACCGACTTCCCCTTCTGCAAATCTAGGTTTAGGCTGATCTTTACCCGGATCAAACCAGCTGACACCATCACTGCTGATGTAAACTGCAGTTCCCCAATTTTTGAGATCATCACACAGAACCAAAAACCTGCCATCGCTGGTCTTAATGGTACTGCTGATCACCTGCCCCCTGTGGCCAAACTCAGCACAGACAAACCGGGGCGCTGTCCAGGTTCGGCCGCAGTCATAGGACTCTCGCAGTGCCACAGCAATGCTCTTGCCATCATTTTCCGCAGCAGCTATCCCTGTAATATGGTACACAATATTGCTTTCCTTATCCCAGAACAGATCGCAGCCGTGGATGTTGCGGTCAGGCATCACCCAGAAGATTGAAGCCGGCTCCCAGGTTTGGGTCTGCTGACTGAAGCGGCTGCCGGCGTATCTTAACTCTCGGCCTTCCTCTGTATCGGTTGTGTACCAGATTGCCATTAAATCACCGTTAGGAAGTTCTGTGATGGCCGGCTGGTGGTTGTGGGGACCAAAGGGATAATCATAGTGCAGTTTTACAAAGCTCTGGGGTTTGGCAAAATAAGGCTGTTCTGGCACTTTTTCTACTTCCGCTTTCACATCTACCACATTGATCCGATTTGGTCTCTCTTGACAGGTATAGACATATCGCTGCTCCGGCAGTTCTCCGATCACTACCCTAAATCCCATCAGCCAATTGCGGGCTTCCGGAATCTGGGCCATCCGATTGGATGAGCGAAGATACTCTTTGTCGGTGGAGTGACTGCCGCCCCGAAGAACCTTGAAGCTGCCCCAGTCATAGCCAACCGGGTTAACCTTGTTTTCAGCATTGTAAGGTCCGTACCAGTCCCAGCACCACTCTTCCACTAAACCATGCACATCATAGAGCCCCCATGGATTAGCCGGAGTCTGGCCAACCTGCAGATCTTTCCGCAAAAACTCTTCAGGCAGCTCATCACCGGTGAAATAGGCGGTGCTTGTACCGGCTCGCACAGCATATTCCCACTCTGCTTCGGTGGGCAGGCGGTAGTGCCTGCCGTCCTTATCGGACAGCCACTGGCAAAACGCAGCCGCGTCATACCAGCTCACAAACACTACCGCATCCTCATCACCGGATGAAAAGCCGTTCTGCCCCCGGAATCGGCGGTGGTCGGGATCAAACTGCTCATACTGTTTATTAGTAACCGGAGTAACTGCGATGTAAAACGGCTCTGTAATTGTCACTTTGTGGACCGGTTCTTCATCTTCCCTAGCGTACTTTTTGATCAAGTCATCATCCGGCACTCCCTGGAGATTGCCCATGATAAAGCTGCCTGACTCGATCTTCACGAATTCCATACCTAAAAAGTTCGTATACTTGTTTCCCATCCTGCAACTCCTTTAGCTCATTCTTTTTTGGTCCGTTCCTCCCAGAGCTGTACCTTCTCCTCGAAACTCTTAAGTTCATGGATTTGATGCAGCATCCAGACGTAGCCGAAAGGATCGGCAAAGATCGCGTTGGTAACTCCGAAATCGGGGATGTCAGTTACAGCCTGGATCTCTTTGCACCCGGCTTCCATCGCTTTGGCATAGGTTTCCTTGATATCAGGAACCAACACATTAAACCAGATTGACTGCACCGGATTGTCTCCGGGCGGAATCAGATTAAACTCAGGATTAGCATCAAGCATGTGGAAGCTCGTTCCGTAAAGCTTGAAGATCACTTCGTTTTGGCCTTTTGGAAAACTGGTCACCTCAACCCGCTCTAAATCGAAGATTCGCTCATACAGTTCCAAAGCTTTAAGGCTGTCTGCAACTACAAAATCAATTTCTACACCGACCATTAAATAATCCTCCATTTCATTAATATTAGTGAAATAATGTTAGCGATCAAAAAGGAATAATCCTTTCCCATCACCATTATTTCTCCCACAGCATCGTTCTAAATTAATCGCAGCACCCATACACTTGTACCAAATAAAAACTAAGGAGGATTTTAATGAAAAAACTTTTAGTACTTAGTCTGCTGCTTGTACTGATTCTGGGAACAGGGGTTGGCGCACTTGAATCTAAGGGCATCCCGCATCAAGTTGACGTAGTAGTGCATGTAGAACCATATGCGATCTTAGAATTGGGCAATTTATTGGAAATGACCATTAGTGAAGGCTCATCAGAAGAACAAGTAAGTGTATCGGGAACGCTCGTATCCAACACTGGATTCAACCTTAAGTTCGAATTTGGTTCTTTTGAAAACCAAGCTGTTGACAGATTTTTCAGGTATTTGCTTACTAGAAAGGATTCAAATTCAAATAAACATATCGGGAAATATAGTCCTAATACACAAACAACAATAAACATCAATCAAGGTTTGACTAATTTAGAAATAGGACTAGAATATAACGTTCCAGACGAAAAAGAGTGGTATGATTTAACATCGGGCACATATAAGTCAACAGTAACCATCACCATAGCTGCTTCAAACCCACAATAGCAGATACTACTTCACAAGGCCTTACTGCAACAACAGTAAGGCCTTATGTTTTTTCAAAAAGCTATTTCTCCAAAGCTCACGCATATACTGAACCAATATATCTTTCTAAGGAGACAGCAAAATGAGCGATTTTAACTTCTTGTTCATTATGGTGGATCAGGAGCGCTATCCTGTTGTCTACGAAACTCCAGAGTTGAAAAAATGGAGGAAAAGATATCTTAAAGCCTATGAAAGACTTAGAAACAGAGGATTAGAGTTTAAGAATCATTACGCCGGCAGTACCGCCTGCGTACCAAGCCGGGCAACTCTTTATACCGGACAGTATCCATCACTGCATGGAGTTTCCCAAACTGATGGAGTTGCAAAATCAGCTTTTGATCCTGATATGTTCTGGCTCGATCTCCATACCGTACCTACTATCGGCGATTATTTCAGGTTAGCAGGATACCAGACTTTCTGGAAGGGAAAATGGCATGCATCTCAAGCTGACATCATTATTCCAGGCACCCATGATTCTTTCCTATCCTATAACTCGGATAGCGGTGTACCAGTCCCAAAAAATGAGCGGCTGTACGAAAGGGCTAATAACCTAAGGGAATATGGATTTGACGCTTGGGTTGGACCAGAGCCGCACGGCAGCAATCCAAGAAACTCAGGCTCATCAGCAGCTAAAGGTATCAGCGGCAGGGATGTAGTCTATAAAAAGCAGGCAGTTGATTTAATCAGAAAGTTGGACCTGGAATATGCGGATACCCCTGAAAAGAAGCGAAGACCATGGTTTATTATGTGCTCCTTCGTCAATCCCCACGATATCGCCATCTTTGGTGCAGCTTCCCAACGCTCAGATCAGTTTTCATTTAAAGTCGACCCGTCAGTTCCCTACATTCCCCCAGCACCTACAGCCAACGAGTCTTTAGCAACCAAACCCTCTGCCCAGGCAAGCTACAGACGAATTTATCCACTTGCCCTGCAGCCATTAGCCGATACTTTATTCTACCGCCAGTTATATTACAGTCTGCAGTTAGAAGTTGATCGGCAGGTTAATGCAGTGCTTGACGCTTTAATGAAGTCATCCTTTTACCAAAATACAATTGTGATTTTCACCTCTGATCACGGTGAACTTTTGGGAGCTCACGGCGGATTATTCCAGAAATGGTATCAAGCGTATGAAGAAGCGATCCATGTGCCATTAATCATCCACAATCCGGTGCTGTTTACCAAACCTGAATCTACCGAGATGCTCACCAGCCACGTTGACCTGCTGCCCACATTACTGGGATTGGCAGGACTAAACGCGTATGAGCTGCAGAAACAGCTAAAAAAAGACCATACCGAGGTGCATCCTTTGGTAGGTCGGGATCTTTCGCCGCTGGTGTATGGCCAAGAGTGTCCTAAAGCTGACGAACCGATTTACTTTATGACCGATGACAATGTTACTAAAGGCTTAAACCAGGTCAGTATTACCGGCATACCTTACCCTGCGGTTAGCCAACCGAACTCCATCGAAACAGTGATCGCACAGCTGCCTACAGGAAAAGGCGGAACTGATGAGATCTGGAAATACTCCTGCTACTTTAAAAACCCACAGTTTAACAGCATCCAAGGTAGAGGTGACCTGTTTGGGTACAGAGGCCAAAGAGTTAAGACTACTTTTAATCCAGGGTGCATGCCAGACCAGCAGAGTAAATATGTGCCCGATGAGTACGAAATGTATAATCTCAGCAGAGATCCATTAGAAGCAATGAATCTGGCAAGCGATCCTTTCCGAACTCCCATAACGGTCAAAATCCAAGCTATCTTAAATAAAATGCTAGAAGAGCAGAGTGAGCAAAAGCGTCTGTATCCAACCAGCGGAGGTTGAATATAGGAAAACCGCCGGAAAAAACTCGGCGGTTGTTTATTTTACATTGTTATTACTGTTCCTGCATTACCATGAATCGCTTCAACAACTTCCACAAGGGAAGTTATAACAGCACGCTTTCCTCCTGCTTTAAGAAAATCCAGAGCAGCTTGAATCTTAGGAGCCATGCTGCCTGTACCAAACTGCCCTTCTGCAAGATACTGCTCGGCTTCATCAGCAGTGAGATCATGGACATCCCTTTCATTTGCATGACCGAAATTAAGCTTAACACAGCTGACATCTGTAAGCATAACCAGCACATCGACATTTAGATTTCGGGCAAGCAGCGCACTAGCCAGATCCTTGTCGATGACAGCATCAATTCCAGTAAGTTCACCATTTCGCTCTACTACCGGAATGCCTCCACCGCCAACAGCAATTACAATTCCGCAGCACTCTAAAAGCTGATTAATTGCTTCCAGCTCTAGTATTTTGATTGGTCTAGGTGATGGAACGACTCTTCTCCACCCGCGTCCGCTGTCACTGATCCAGGTTTCCCCTTTCTGCATTTTTGCTCTCGCGTGCTGCTCCGAAAAGAACGGACCAACAGGTTTGGTAGGCTTAGAAAACGCCTCATCACTGCTGTCGACCAGGACCCTCGTCATCACTGCTGCTGTCTGGACGCTTTTTTTGCGGCGGCGAAGTTCATTATCCAATTCGCACTGCAGCAGATATCCGATCTGACCCTGTGTTTGAGCAACACAGACATGCATCGGCTGCACTGGGATTTGCTCGGAAGCTGCTTCATTCTGAATTAGAAGGTTGCCAACCTGCGGCCCATTACCATGGGTAATTACCATGGAAAAGCCTCGATCATAAAGATCGACAAGCTTTCGGCAGCAGCTGCGGATATTCTCCAGCTGCTCCTCATAAGTGCCTTTTTGACCGGCTCGAATAATAGCGTTGCCGCCAAATGCAATCAGCAGTTTGTCCATTCTTCCCATCTCCACACTGAGAAATTTTTCTTTTTATCATAACACTGCTGATATGCGGAAGTAAATAATTTTCGTTCTCAGGTCTTAAAAAAGATTATTGAGGAAGTGGGCTAGAATTCCACCCATCACCGAATCAGAACGATAAGCGGCATATCCAAAGGCCAAACTGCACAGAAAAATAGACAGGGCTCCTCCAGCCGGTTGGGTGAGATTATCAACAAGGACTCCCATAAAATACCAGCCAGGAACATGAAGAATAAGGAACATCACCGATGTGATGATGTTGGCGGCAGCAAAAGAATAGCTTTGCCGCAGATGAGTAAGGAGCGCTCCCCGCACCAAAATCTCCTCAAAAATAGGCGCAATTATTAAGACATTTAATAGTGACGTGCTGAATTCAGTCGGTAGAATCGGTCGTCCCTGAAGATAGTTTAGAATAATTCCGGTTAATGCAATCACTAAACCGATTCCACCACCCCACTTAAGCCACTCTTTCCAGTTAGAAAGATTGAGCAGACTAAAAAGTGAAGTACCAGCACGCTTAAGAAGCCACAGCGCTGGTAGAATCCAGATTAAAAGCTTCGCCGCAGTCCAGTATATAAAACTGCCCCAACCGGCAGTAAGCCAGCTTACAGCTGGCTCAAGATTGACTTTAAGAATCCACGCGCCAATCCAAACAATGATTATAGCCAGAAAAACAGCGTATACGTTTTTTGGTTGCATCAGCATCTACATCCTTACGAGTATGAAACATTTCATCATAGTATTCAGCATAATACCGGATTTCACCTTCAGCAACAATGTTCTGACTTTCAATCTGGTACATAGTATAAAAATCTGATAAACTAAAGATTAAGAGAAGTTTCCGAATTACAGTATTTTTGCCAAAAAAGCAATCGAGGCGGTGAAAGCAGTATGGTTGAAATAAGATCTCTCCGGGAGAGTTTTGTCAGAATTATGAGTGAATACGTTCATGCTCGCGATCACGAAGGGTACGGCGGACACGAGTTAGGCACTTTAATTAGACAGCAACTCCCAAGACTAATTCTGGAAAATCTGTCCGCATCGGAAGACATAAATCCGAATAATTACAGAATAAATGGCTCGATTGGTCAAGGAAACTGGGCTTATGTACCTTGGTTGGTGATTATGGATAGGGACATCACCGTAACTACTCAAGAAGGCGAATATGTAGCTTACTTGTTCTCTGAGGACATGGAACGGGTTTATCTAGCTTTTAACCAAGGAGTGACAAAGGCAGACCGACGGGATTATCTAGCAAAGAAAAATATTCTGAGGGATTCCATCAACTTCCAAGACTTTCAAGTTGACGACAACATAAGATTATCTGATAAACCGTTAGGACGAAAATATGAACAGTCGACAGTAGCATATAGACAATACAATAAAACTGACCTAGTTAACGGAATTACAACAGAGGAACAGCTAATCAATGACCTTCACCAAATGATGCTGATTTATCAAGAGTATAAAGAACAGATTTGGCAACCGGATAATTCGGCAAATCAAAACGATAACTTAGAACCAACCTCAGAGCCTGTAGTCGCCGAAGTGATCTCCCACATCAAGGAGTATATCACAGCCAAAGGTTTCGCTTACCCAGATGGTTTAATCGAGAACTTTTATCTCTCTCTTAAAACCAAGCCCTTCGTTTTACTTGCAGGTATATCTGGAACAGGAAAAACTAAATTGGTCCAACTATTTGCCGAAGCAATTGGCTGTAGGTACAAGTTGATTTCGGTTCGCCCGGATTGGAATGATGGTTCTGATCTCTTGGGATATAAGAATATTCAAGGCAAGTTTGTTGCTGGACCAATTATCGACTTTATTAAAGCCGCTAATGATGACGCCGACAATATCTACTTAGTTTGTCTAGACGAGATGAATTTGGCCAGAGTTGAATACTACTTCAGTGATTTTCTAAGCATTATGGAAACCAGAAAGAAAGTAAATAAAAACATAGTTACTGATACCATTATTGATAGTAATTACTTTGAAAATAAGTCTGACCAAGCTTACGCAGATTTAATACTACCGGATAACTTGTACATCGTTGGAACGGTCAATATGGATGAAACGACTCATCCATTCAGCAAAAAAGTACTCGATCGGGCTAATACAATTGAATTCTCGGAAATACATCTAGACATGTTTACTTTACTTGATGAAACTAATTCTGGGTTAGATACCTGGAAAGTGAATCCTGCCTTCCTTAAATCTAAATACGTAACCCTTAGAGACTGTGGCATCGAAAACGAGGACAAGCTCGGAGATATCATTGGCAGGTTAATGGAAATAAATGACATCTTAAAAGAAGCCAATCTCCAGATCGGATACCGGATCCGAGATGAGATCTGTTTCTATATGCTCTACAATAATCAGGAAGAATTACTCACTGAGAATGCCGCATTTGATTTTCAACTAATGCAGAAAGTGCTCCCGCGTATTCAAGGTAGCAGTGAGACGATTAAACGTGTCTTAATAAAACTATTTTATTTTACTGCTGGTCGCGATTACTCCAATGAAGATGGCACAATAGGTAGCAAAGCAATTAATTTTGTTAATGCCAATAACGACTTGCCATTCCCCCGATCTTCAGCAAAAATTGCGTTTATGATTAAACGCTTTGAGGAAGACGGATTTACATCTTTCTGGCTGTAGTTTTGCGAGAGGAGTGTAAACCTTGTCTTACGTCGGACATGAATTAGATCTAGTTTATATTGATACCGATCAGTTCACATTGATCATTAAGGGTAAACCGATTCATCCTGATATCCAGCAACCATACCCATCCAATAAAAGTGTCACCGCAAAACTAACAGTACTTCCGCTTAGTGCGAACGTGGAAGTGTTCAAGTATTACTCTCCTAACAAAGGTTTGGTAGAAGTCAACGACTTGGAACCAGATGTCTACCCCTGTTTTTTCGAGCAACAGAATTACTTACTATTTATTGATGGAAAAGCAAACCAGAAAATTAGTTTCTACCATGAAAATAAAAATATCCGAGAGTCGATTAGTACCTACCCAGGTAAGGACCATCAGTTAATGGGAATTATCAATTTCCGCAATGATGTCGGCTTCTCCGAGTTTGAAATCCGAGTTAATGGTCAAACCGCTTTAATTGTAACTGTTGAAGTGTTCCCCAGTAAAATTGAATATCGCCGTGATTACTTTCGACTACTTAATGAAGTGAATAATGAAATTTACAATTTAGCCTATGATTTTCTGCGGAGTACTTTTCAAACAACTACACTGAGAGAGGCTTCTAGCGTTTCCTTGGTCGAGTTTTTTAGTATAATTCGTCTAATCTTTGATGATTTCATAAAAGCATACAACCGGATTGAAATGTACCCCCATCACGAACTTAACCAAACACCTAGAGTACTTCCGGTGTCAAGGGTCAAGAAAACCAATAACCAGAGTATAAGATGGTTGAGTAAAAATCCGCAACACTATCACAAGGACCTTAACTTCCCCGAAAAATTGCTGAACATAGATAAGCGAATTACTGTTGATACATTTGAAAACCGCTTTGTGAAGTGGATTATAACTCAGTTACTGGTAAAACTTCGTACCTTTGAGAAAAGATATCAGGCCTGGACAGCCAATAGCCTTGATACCGAAGTGTCTCGCACTATCGCCAAAATGACCGGCGATCTGAGCTTTATCCTCAAAAACAGTTTTCTAAAAGAAGTTGGTTCCATAAGTAAAGCCCATTCAATATCATTAGTTCTCCAAATGGGTGCTGGTTATCGCGAAATATATAAGAATTACTTAATGCTTTCTAAAGGCTTATCTGTAAATTCCGGAATCTTCAGGTTGTCCATGAAGCAAATCTGGGAGCTTTATGAATACTGGTGTTTCCTCGAACTCAACAACATCCTCCGTAAAAAATATCAGCTAGTGAAACATGATCTAATTGATGTTAATTATCAAGGGTTGTTTGTCACGCTTAAAAAAGGTGGTTCATCAAAAATCGAATATCAGCATCCACGAACTGGAGAAAGGTTTACTTTAAGTTACAATTCAACTGAGGGAGAACAATTTACTACCGCGCAAAAGCCAGATCATATTCTTACTCTTAAGAAAGAAGGTTCTCAAGTAGAATATAAATTTATCTTTGATGCAAAGTATAGGATCAATCCAGCTCTACCCGGTAGCAATTATTACAACACTTACGGTGGAATACCAGGCCCTGAAGAAGAGACCATTAATACCATGCACCGCTACCGCGACGCCATTGTTAAAAGTTATCAGGAGAAACCAGAAAGAGTCGTGGTCGGAGCATTCGTTCTTTTTCCTTATCATGATGAAGATAAGTTTCAAGAGCATCATTTCTACAAAAGTATTGAAAAAGTTAACGTCGGTGCGTTCCCTTTTCTGCCAGGAAGCACCTGTCTTGTTTCAGAGTTTTTAGAGAGCATAATTGATGAATCTCACCTTCGCAACTACGAACGTCATGTCTTACCAGCCGGAGACGATGATTATCGAAGAGAGCTATCATTTCAACTGAATGTACTGGTTGGTACACTGCGGGGCAAAGACCAATTTAAGTACGTTTTCAATCACAATCTCTATTACATCCCCTATCAAAAGAGTATCTTAAATCACAAGCTGGAGTATGTTGCCCTCTACCAAAGTGAAAAGTCCTTTGGGAAAAACTGCGGCATTTGGTATTACAGCAAAATCCAGGAGATGGCGATAACAAAGAGAAAGAAGATTGAACTACCAACCAGAAGCGATCCAGAGATGGATTACATTGTTTTTCACGTAGACCAATGGGAACCACTGGACCGTGCCATCAAACCGGAAGGCTATGGAATAAGTGGAAGCCATATCTACACGAATATTCTTCTATTAGAAAAGGCCAGTACTCTCCCTGAATTAAGCATCAAAACCCTAGATGAATGGCGGACTTGGTTAGAACTAAAAAGAGTTCAACCAGAGATCCGAGTATTACTGGATAATAAGGATTTGGAAAATGCTACAGGGACACAAGGCTTTGCATTAAATGGAATGACTTTAACCATAGAAGACGCGTGTATCACTATTAGAAAAGGCGAAACCAACGTTACCGTTACAGTAAAAGAGTTTTTCCACAATTTGAGAGGTGTACTGAAACAGCTGTCAGTAGAAAACTAATCCTCCTGCTTAGTACTCTGTACCTGTTTTCCCCCTGCTTGTAGCCCATGCAGCTAGATTCTCATAGCATATATTGAAACCAGAATTACTAAGCTAGGGGCGTGATACGATGTCTGAACCGAGTATTCCCAGCGATATAAATTTAACGATTGATCAGTCCATCACCCTATTACTGGCATCGATCGGAATGGAAGAACTCAGCTTGGCTCATTTAATTAACGCGGAAGCAGAAAAACTCCAGATGATTCTCGGGACACTAGAAAATGGGCAGCCTCCCCCACCCATCACCAGCATTGATGATCTTTTGGCAGTTAACAACAGCATCCGCAGCACTCTCAGAGAAGTCATTAAAAACCAGATGATGCTGCAGTTTAAGCTGGAAGATATCTTGAGACTGATCGAGATGGAGGAGGAAGACGGACCAATAGTATTTGACTGCGATTGCTCCGTCTCTGCTGAACTGCAAGAAGCCGGTGTGACTATCAGCCTGCTTGATCTCCCACTACTCCAGGCTGATGTCACCTTAGGCATCAATATTTGTCCTGAGTGCAGCAGTGAAGGCAGCTCATTAACATTAGGCCTAACCGGACTTCCGATTATCATTGGAGATATAACCTTTACCCTGACAGATATCGCAGCAATTGTCTGTGGTGATGATGCCTTAACCTTAACCGGTGCTGGCACTGCAACCGGTATTATCGCTGGCCTGCTGAACCTGTCGTTAGAAATCGACGGAACAGCGGGAACTGTCGATTTGGAGCTGCTCGATCCGATTCTCGGCACTACCCTGCTGAGTTTCCAGCTTACCGGTGTGGATATAGAAGTTACACCCTGCAATGGTTAAGCAGCATCCAGAAAGGACCCTTACAAACGGGTCCTTTTTTAATTAAAGGAATTCCTGGTACCTAGCTGTAGATTTAACGGCATTAATGTGCTTTGGTGTTGGCTGCTGGCGGCACACTTCCAGCAGATCCTCAAGTTTATACTGGAGTAGAATCTGAAACTTAATTATTGCCTGCAGCATACTGACTACTTCTCGCTGAACCATAACAAAATTCTCAGGGGTCAGCGGAGTTTGCCTGCTTGAAATCACCGCCCTTAGTTTTTCTGCCTCTGCATTGATTAAATTTGCAAGTGCTTTCTCCTCAAGAGCAATGGATTCTAACAGCTCACAAATTGCTTCCGGACAGCAGTATCTGGCACCCACCTGTCTCACCAACCCTATATCCCTATTTCTTCTCTTCATTATATGGAGTTAAGCAGCAGATGACACCGGATTCCTACAGGATTAAACAGGTTTGTAATTAACCCAGGAAATTATCTATCAGGCCATGCAGTCATTCGCTAGAACAACCTACTTTAAATCTTCTCAGATGATCTTTGCAGAGAAGGTTTCTTTAGTTTCTTCCAGAAGATTATCACAATAAGATCAGGAGTGGGTGGGCTTGATGAGTAAACCGATTCGCATTGACGATAAGCTTGACCGGTTAGTTGCCTATTGTGATTATGAGTACCGGTACCGAGCCTTCAGCGCCGATTACGAGGAAGCTCTCAAAGAGGAACACCTCAATGGTAGACCAAAATCGGATTAATGCGAAAATACAACTAAGCACAGCTGCAATTCTGCTGTGCTTTTTACTTTCCGCAATCCAGGAAAGGTTTGCCGGCTTGGTTCATGCTATGCTTAAATTACCGTACGGAATAACTGTGGGGGAGCGAGAATATTGAGCACCGTCAGACTGATGCAGAAATGCGTCGATTATATCGAAGTCAATCTCAAAACAGAACTGACAGTAAATGAGCTGGCAGAGCTTGTAGGGTTTTCCCAATTTCATTTCTGCCATCTTTTCTGCAGCATTGTTGGTATGCCGGCAGCAGCCTATATTACCAAAAGGCGACTGCTGTGGGCAGCTTTTGAGATCGCTAACGGCGCCAAAATCATTGAAACTGCGCTTGCTTATGGCTTTGACACCCACGCCGGGTTTTACAAAGCCTTCAAGCGGGAATTCGGCTGTTCACCCACAAAATATGCTCAACTCAATACCGCCAAGCGGCCGCAGCCGGTAAATCTCGATGCGGAGGGAAAATTTATGCTTACCCAAACTCAGATCAGACAAATCCTTACCAACTGGAACATTGAGGACAAACTGGAAATCGGTCCGGTGCACCATGCCGGTGGTAAGGGAACATGGCAGATTGGCAGTGATTACATTTTAAAAACTGGCAGGAATATCGCCGGACTCAAAACCCATATCGCCATTTCCAAAGCGCTGGCCCAAAGCGGTATGGACGCAGCTTATCCGATTCCGACTAAAGCCGGTGCAGACTTCCTCCTTGATGATGACCGCTACTACGTGCTGACTAATAAAGTCAGTGGGAGCTATTTAGGCCCCCAGGAACGCTATCGGGGAGATCGATTCAGCACAGGAGTAAAATATGGCGAGGCGATTGCTGGGCTTCACAAGATCCTGAAAAACCATGACACCAGTATCGAAGTCAACGACAGCAATCTGCTCGAGACGGTACTCATCTGGGCACTGCCCAATACAAAGCGAATAATGGAACAGTGGAATATGCCGCTGCCGGAAGAATTTTACCGGAACTACCAGGAAACATTCAGCCAATTGTATCCCCTGCTTCCCCGTCACATCATCCACCGCGATCCTAATCCTTCAAACATTATGTTTGCCAACGGCGAGGTAACCGGTTTTATTGATTTTGTGATCAGCGAGCGCAATGTCAGGCTGTTCGATCCCTGCTACTGCGCTACTGGGATTCTGTCAGAAGCAGGCAATATTGCTGGTGGATATGAAAAATGGCCGGAGATCTTTGCCGGCATTATCTCCGGATATGATCGTCTGGCCAAGCTGACCGCAGCAGAAAAACAGGCCGTTCCTTATGTGGTCTATTCAATCCAAATGATCTTCATCGCTTGGCTGGAACCTCACGATGAGCTTAAAGATATTGCTGTCCAAAACCGCAATATGCTGGATTGGCTTTGGAAAAACCGCCAGATATTTGCCTAATTCTGCTGAACATGGTTCGAGCTGCTGACCAATAATGTCAACAGCTCGACTTTTATCCTTTAAATTCAACTGTAACGGTAGTACCTTTGTCTACTTCACTCTCCAGCGATACTACCGCATTGTGGTAGAGGGCTGCGTGTTTTACTATGGATAGTCCTAAGCCAGTTCCGCCAGTCTTTTTCGAATGACTCTTGTCTACGCGGTAAAACCGCTCAAAAACCCGCTCCTGGTGTTCCCTAGGTATTCCGATTCCCTGATCAGCTACCAGCAGGAGCGGAGTATTATCCCTTTCCAGAACCTTAACCTCAACCTGTCCGCCGTCTCTGCTGTATTTAACTGCGTTGTCGATCAGATTGTAAACCATTTCAAACAAAATCGCTTCATTGCCCGGAACAGATACAGACTGCCCGGACACTTTAATCTCTATCTGATGCTTATCAGTCAGCGGCTTAAGAGCCTGCGCAGCCTGCGCAGCCACATCCAGCAGGTTGATCGCTTCCGTCGGACCCAATTCAACTTTCTCATCAAGGCGGGAAAGTTTGAGCAGATCTTCTACCAAAGCAATCATTCTCTGGGTTTCGGTGTAGATATGCCCCGCGAACTCCGGGATATCCTGTGGTTTAGCGATCCCGTCTTTAATCAGCTCCGCATAGCTGGAAATTGCAGTCAGAGGCGTTTTCAGCTCATGGGAAACATTCCCGGCGAATTCTTTCCGCATCTGCTCCACCGCATACTTACTGCTGATGTCAATAAAAAGAACCAAAGCCCCGCGAATAGTCGAACCTTCCCAGACGGGATCAGCAAAGACTTGATAGCTTTTATCATTTAAGGTAAAGACCAGTTCCGCTTTGTCACCCCTCAGGGCCTTTTCTACTGCCTGGTTCAAATGAATATCTCTGGTCAGCATCAGAATATTCCTGCCAATATAATCTGAGCTAAGGGAGGATGATTCTCCGAACAAGTTCAAAGCGCTGGTATTGATTGTAATGATTTTAGCTGCGCGATCAACTACAATTAAGCCTTCTGCCATATTGTTTGTCAGCGCAATAAAATCTTCCTGCTGCGCCTGCAGCCGCTGAATCTGGTCTTTGATGGCCAGGTTTTGGCGGTGAATGCGAGTTAACAGCGGCGTTATTTCTTCGTAAACATCATTCTGCAGCGGATTGTCTAAATCCAGGTTATTAATTGGGGTGATAATTCCTTCAGCCATCTTTTCTCCCAGCAGAAAAGCTGCTGTAATTACCGCCACCAGCATGATTCCGATCAGAGTGAGCAGGCGGTACAGAGTAAAGATAATGCTTTCAGTTGTGACTGCAAACCGCAGAATCTGTCCGCTGTCCAGGCGCACCGCATAGTAAAATGTTTCTCTGCCGAGAGTTCGTGATCTTCTAGCGCTTTGAGAACTGCCTTTTGTAAGCGCTTCCCGAACCTCTTCCCGATGGAGATGATTCTCCATTTCACGAATATCTGCCTGGTTGTCAAAAAGCACTTCTCCATTCTCAGCAATTAATGTTATCCGGGTTTTGTATTCAGCCACCGCATCTGATTCCAGCAGTTCATCCAGATTGTATCCTGCATCGAGAAGATCCATAAAGAAATCTGCACTGTTTTCTAACTCCTCGCGGAGCTTGTTATTAAACATGGTATAGACAGCAGTTGTGGTAAATACTGCCGAAACCAGCACCGCAATTACAGTGAGAATAATCATGTTGTTAAGGATCGTCTGCTTCATCTATTTACCCTCATTTCTGACAAACCGATAGCCAAGTCCCCGCACTGTTTTGATGTATCTGCCGTACTCGCCCAGCTTCTGCCGAATCGTGCCGATATGAACATCCACAGTCCGGGTTTCGGTTTCTGCGCCATAACCCCAGACAATGTCTAACAGTTCATCCCGGGTAAAAACTCGGCCTGCATTTTTCATTAAACAGTGAAGCAGATCGAATT
>DURM01000030.1 GCA_012837335.1 Bacillota bacterium | reverse complement strand
TATAATGTCGAGTTTTGTGGGGAACAGATGTAATACCAAACTCATCTGCAATTTCTAGAGTGGGGGTTTTTCGAAGCAAACGAGTGCGGGATTTCTCCCACCAGCCGTAGGTTTCAGGTTCATAGTCATCCCAGTCCAAACCCGAACGGAGCTGGTCGTCAAGCTCATAGCGGCGCAGCTCATATTCGTAATCCAAATTATATCCTCCTCTACTAGCTCAGTATAATTTTTCTAGCGATATACCTTGATAGTAGTATTGGAGAATATCCTTGTAATCATACCCTGCTCGAGCCATACCATCGGCGCCATATTGAGACATCCCAACACCGTGACCGTAACCCCATACCGAAAAATGAACCCTGCCCGCTTCTACTGAAACCGTAAACCAGGTGGAACGAAGTCCCAAGCGCTGCCTCACATCACGGCCGCTGAACCATTTATTACCCGCCTCCAGAGTTTTGACCCTGCCGGAGGGATAGCGCTCCAAAACCTGTACTTTTCCCAGATCGGATAGATCCATTAACCGGAGAAAATCAGCGGTACTGAACTCTGCAGTTGTATAGTGGTAAGGCGAATGACTGCTATAAGGATCTGCAGTGCTGCGCAGATAAGGAAGCGCCTCCGACCAATAATGCTCGGAGTTTTCCGTCCTGCCACCGCTGGTTGAATGATAAACAGCCAGAATCGGTTTACCCTCGTACACTGCAATCATACCTTGAGTTTCAGCTGCAGCTTGATTAATCTTGCGCTGATTGACCAGATACTCAAAAAAGCCCCACCTAGCCTTGAGTTCATCAGCAGAAATCCAGGCTTGGCCGGTTGTGTAATCTGTGGTTAAGTGAGCTTCAGGATGCTCTGCCACCCTTACATTATTTACGATCCTCTGATAGGCATAAGTGCGGGCAACAACTGCTTGAGCTTTTAACGCTTCCAGCTCAAAATGAACCGGCATTTCCGCCGCTACCACACCCTTGACATACTCTTCTAGAGTCATAACCATCAGCTGCTCATTCTTGACATCCCAGACATTAATCATGGGAACTGCAGCTTTCCAAGGCATGCGGATACCTCGAACAAACAGCAGCGGTATTCCCAGCAGAATCAGCAGCAGAAAAACCAGCCATTTTATCAGCACTGTTATTTTTCGCTTTCTTCGATACCTGCGATTTCGCCTCATATCAGCACCACCCTTATGTCCCATAAATATGAACACAAGGGGGGCAGATATGCTCAATAAAAAAAGTCGGCTGCCCGACTTTTTTTATCAGAGACTTTATCTGGTTCTTAACCTCAGGATTGTAATTGAATACGGAGGGAATGTGTACTCAAAATCTGTGCTCAGTCCCGAAATCTCGGTTGTGATTGGAGCTACCCTAGTGGGATTTTGGAACGTGTTGGCCGCATCTAAGCTGTCTGCTGTCATAGTGATGGCGGTGCCTTGCGGCAGAATCTGCTCAACGCCTTCAACTACGATTCGAGACTGCATTGCAGCGCCAAAAGCATTGACTGCTTTCACAATCACATCACCGGAACTTTCCTCATAGGTCGTTACATAATACAGCGGTTCGCTTACAGTTGGTCCGTCATAATAATCATGAATGAGTTGGCCATCCAGGTAGCAGCGAATTCTCCGTCCTTCTACCACGATCTTGATGTCGTATTCCCGGCCGATGGCTAATGGGGCAGCCGATCTACTGATCACTGCTCCCCTTGAACCGTTCACGGACTTTTCAATAGCATGCTGAGTATTACCCCATCCGCCTAAGTTCCACCAAAAGAAGTTGCCGTCATCTCTGCGGCCGAACATAATCAAGAATCCTTCTGCTCCACTAAGTTTGGTTGCCTTTAAGCTGAGAGTATAGTTAGACCAGTTGATATTTCCGGCATATGAGCGGCGGTCTACCCCGCTGGCTGCTTGGATATAAGCTCCGTCAGCTGTTCTCCAGGTACCGCCTCGCGCGGACCACTGAGACGCATCTACAAAATCATCAGCAAACAGCACAGCACCTGTCTCGTTGTCAATAACCTTGACCTCCGAGAATTTTGCTTGCGTTTCCCAGGTGCCCAGCCCAATTCCACCAACGATCGGATTCGGCTCAACCAGTTCTCCTAAAGTACCCTCGAATGCGCTTGGCAGTACTATGTCTCCTTTGTTGTGGGAGAATATTTTTTGAACATAATAGTTTGGTGTACCGTACACTTGGTAGTTATTAAACCAAATTAAGTCTGGCGTCCAATTGAGATAATCAACATTTGCCAGCAGCGGTGCATAGGAAGCCATAGCGACAATGTCTGAATTGCGCTCTATTCCGGTCATAAACGCAGCCTCTGCCAGCGCATTGTAAAACGTATTTCCTTTTGACGCATATTCCCCGATAAACACCTTCGGACCGCTGCGGTCATAGTTATCATAGCGGTTCCAGTTATTGAAGAACCAGTTCGGATCATTGTAGAAGTGCTCGTCGACTACATCTGCGCCCAACTCCTTGGAAAACTGCCAGCCGTAGTCAAACTCGCGTCCTTGAGAGAATGGTCCGCTCGATGAAATCACTTGAATTTCAGGATAACGCTCTTTAATTGCTTTCTGGAACATTTCAAACCGCACTCGGTACTCATAATTGATATCTTCGTTGCCGATGCCGATGTATTTGAGGTTAAAGGGCTCCGGATGTCCCATTTCCGCTCTAACAGCACCCCACTTGGTATCCACATCACCATTGGCAAACTCAATTAAATCAAGAGCATTGTCAATCCATTCCTGCATTTGATGTAAGGGAACAGTATACCAGCCGCCTCGCTCTCCCGGAACCTCATGGGGGTCGATTCCGGCGGTGACGTGGGGTATCGGAGTGGCGCCGATTTCTTCGGCAAACACGAAGTACTCATAGAATCCTAACCCAAAAGACTGGTTATTGCCTGCCCACATACTGGCGCTGACCGGTCTTTCAGCTACATCGCCCAGTGTATCTTTCCAGCGGTACACCCGATAAGGAGCATCCGGCTTGTATGAACCAGCATGAACGATACACCCGCCTGGGAATCGGAAAAACGCCGGTTTAAGGTCGGCAATCATCTGGGCAATATCGGCCCGCATGCCGTTTTCATGATTGTTAAAGGTATGGGTTGGAAACAGGGAAATCATGTCCAAATGAACAGTGTCCGAACCAGTGGTCAGCACAACCAGGCGGGCGCTGGTGCTGTTTCCTGTGGCTGTCATTTCTGCAGTGTATTTCTTCCATTCCGCCGAATCGACTGCGATTTCAGTTTCTGCAAAAACAGTACCCGTTAGACTTTCAATTGAAATCTTGACCGGCTGATCGAAGTCCTTGGTCCGGCGAGCATAAACTGAGAAGCGGTAAGTCTTACCCGTTTCCACATGGAAACCACGGTTATAACCTGCGTTCATCACACCTACACCCGAACCACCATTTTCAATGTCCAGAACAAGATAGTTTAAATTCTTTTCATTGAGTGGCTCCTTGTTATCAACTCTGATCGCCGCTCTGCCTCCGCCCCGCTGCACTAAACTCCATGCCGTGAGGCCATGGTGGTTGGAACCATCAGCGCGGCTGAACTCAAAGGAGCGGTTGCGCACCATTTCAGCATATAGTCCGCCGTCAGCTCCGTGATTGATATCTTCAAAGAATACGCCGTAAAGAATGTCGCTCATTTTAATTCCCGGTTGATCAGCATAAATTCGGAGAACACCAGTACCAGGTGTTGAATCTGCTTTCACAATCATCCCTCCCCATCCTAAGCCAATGATTACCGCTAATGTCCATACTAAGAACTTGTTCATCAATCCTGCCTCCAACAGTTTTATTGTGAGATTGTGCACAACTTCCGCCGGCAGCTGTACCTCAGACAGTGTGTTTACTTAAACTTTCCATTTAATTAACACTAATTCCTGCTGAAAATAAAAAAAGAAAGCCGGCTATCCGACTTTCCTCATAAGTAACTTATAATTGCATAATCGCTTAGGATGCGCTGATTGCATCTACAGGGCAGGCATCCGTGCAGGCAGCACAATCAATGCATGTATCCGCATCAATTACAAATTGATCGGTATCTTCAGAAATTGCCTCAACAGGGCACTCTGCTTCGCATGCACCGCATTTGATACATTCCTCACTAATTACATGAGCCATGTTCTCCCCTCCTTGTCCCCTACTAAATCTAACCATCGTTAAATCTATCACACCACTATATGGTTGTCAAGGACGAATTACTGCT
>DURM01000029.1 GCA_012837335.1 Bacillota bacterium | reverse complement strand
GGGAAGCGCTGCTGATTGTAACTCTTGTATGGATATCGGTGTCAATTTGTGGAGCGCTGCCTTATTTATTTGCCGGTGCAATCACGACGATACCGGATGCCTTGTTTGAGTCAACATCCGGATTTACTACTACGGGGGCTACTGTGATCGATGATGTTGAGAGTTTGCCCCGGGGGATTTTATTCTGGCGTTCGCTGACTTTGTGGATCGGCGGAATGGGAATTCTGGTTCTGTACCTTACGGTACTGCCCGCTTTGGGGGTGAGCGGCCAGCAGATCTATAAAGCGGAGCTGCCCGGTCCGGTTGCGGATAAAATCGCACCCAAATTGGCTGATACAGCTAGGATCTTGTATGTGGTTTATGGCGGGATGACCGCGGTGCTTACTATCCTGCTTATGTTTGGCGGCCTAGCATTTTTTGATGCCCTTCAGTTCGCCTTTGCAACGGTGAGCTCGGGTGGATTTTCAATTTACAATTCCAGTATCACAAAGTTTAACTCGAATACATTTGTGCTGATTACAATCTCGGTGTTTATGATTTTATCCGGGGTAAATTTCAGCTTGTATTATGATCTGCGGAAACGGCGCTTTAAGAGTGTCTTTCAAAATACGGAACTGCGCTTGTATGGAGCGCTGCTTTTACTTGCGACAGCAGCAGTAATGCTTAATTTATACCAAAATGTGTTTGAATCTCTGTTTGAAGCATTTAAACACGCGCTGGTTCAGGTCAGTTCTATTATCACAACGAATGGATTTGCCAGTGCAAACTTTGATCAATGGCCTGATTTCAGTAAACTGATCTTATTTTTCCTCATGTTTACCGGAGCGAGCGCCGGTTCTACTACCGGAGCCATCAAGCTGTTTCGCGTGGTTATTGCTGGCAAAGTGATTAAACGTGAAATTTCGCAGCTGTTTCACCCCCGCGCGGTGATTCCGGTTACTATGAATGGCCGAATGGTATCTAAAGAAACCATCCGCGGTGTCTGTGCCTTCCTTTTTCTATATTTGGCGGTCTTTGCTGCCAGCACTTTAATTCTGTCCTTAGAAGGGATAGGAATGGCGAGTGCTGCCAGCACTTCAGCAGCCGTTTTGGGCAATGGTGGCGCCGGTTTTGGGGTAGTGGCGCCAATTCATACCTACAGCCAGTTTTCGCCTGCGGCTACTCTATTTCTTACTTTCTTAATGCTGTTGGGACGATTGGAGCTGTTTACACTCATAGCGATAATCACTCCTAGTTATTGGAAACAATGATATAATATGATATGGATAGAATAATCTTGCGGGAGGGTTAGAATGACGAATTTATTCAAGCTGCTCTTTCATAGAGTCTTTTGGGTTGCTATCGGCATAGCCGTACAGGCAGCTGCGCTGGTAGTAATGATCTACCGCTTTCAGCAGTACTTCGTTTATTTTTATGGAATCAGCTTGTTCATCAGTATGGTTGCTGTGATTGCCCTTGCAAATGGCAAGAGCAAGGCCGGTTATAAAATCGCATGGATTATTTCGATTCTCTTGTTCCCCATCTTCGGTGGCATTTTCTATTTGATGTTTGGCGGCAGCCGTACTGGAAAACGCACCCGGCAGAAGATGCTCAGCATTAACGGCAAAATGGCCGAAGCACTTAATGCTAATCAGGATATGGTGCAGGTTATTACTGAACAGAATGTTGACGCTGGGCGCCAGGCGGACTATATCCAGAAGTATGCCTACAGCCCGCCTTATACAAACACTTACATTGAATATTTTCCTGTAGGAGAAGCAAAATTCGAGCGCATGATTGAGGAGTTGGAAAAGGCTGAGCACTTTATCTTTCTCGAATATTTTATTATTGAAGAAGGCATTATGTGGAATACAATTTTAGATATTTTGAGGCGGAAGGCAGCTGAAGGTGTGGATGTTCGGGTTATCTACGATGATATCGGCTGCATTCTTAAACTGCCATACCAGTACGACAAGAAATTAGAAGCGATGGGAATAAAATGCGCGGTGTTCAATCCGTTCCGGCCGGTACTGTCACCGCGGCTCAATAACCGCGACCACCGTAAAATCTTAGTTATCGATGGCCATACCGGTTTTACCGGCGGCATTAACTTGGCTGATGAATATATCAATGCTTATGAGCGCCTTGGACACTGGAAAGATAATGCGGTAATGCTTAAGGGAGATGCGGTTTACAGTTTAACGGTCATGTTTTTGGCTGTCTGGGACTACCTGCGGGGCACTGATGAGGATTATGAAGAGTTTAAACCTGAGCGCTGGGGACAGCAGAAGTATCCAGCAGACGGGTATGTCCAGCCGTTCAGCGATAATCCGCTGGATGATGAATCTGTAGGCGAAACGGTGTACCTCAATTTAATTACTCGAGCCAAGAAATACGTGTACATCACTACTCCCTACCTAATTATTGACGCAGAGATGATGACTGCTCTCTGCAATTCGGCAAAGCAGGGAATCGATGTGCGGATTATTACACCCCATATCCCTGATAAATGGTACGTACACGCAGTAACACGCTCCAACTATGAACAGCTGCTTGAATCCGGTGTCAAGATTTATGAATATACACCTGGTTTTATTCATGCTAAAACTTTTGTTGTTGATGATGAATATGCGGTGATTGGCACCATTAATCTTGATTACCGAAGTCTGTTCCTGCACTTTGAATGTGGGGTTTGGATATATGGAAGTTCGAGCATTAGTGATATCAAAGCAGATTTTCTCGAAGCGTTGGAGCAGAGTCAAGAGATTACTCTGGATGCGTTTCGCAGTGTGCCGCTTTACCGGCGAGTTGGATGGGCGCTGTTGAATTTATTTGCGCCTTTGATGTAGAATAGCAGTAGAAATATTGACCATAAGCGGTCGCTAATGATATGATCAATTGTATACATAGGTTGCTGGAGGAGGATTTGCAATGAACGGAATTGATCCAAACCGTGGTCTGCAGCTGCCAATAGGCGGCGTGATCATGGATGTTGTTAATGTTGAGCAGGCTAAGATTGCTGAGCAGGCCGGAGCAGTCGCAGTCATGGCCTTAGAGCGGGTCCCTGCGGATATTCGCGCAGCGGGCGGGGTTGCCAGAATGGCTGATCCCCGTATTGCCGAGGAAATTTTGAAGGCCGTTTCCATCCCGGTAATGGCTAAGTGCCGGATAGGCCATATCGTTGAAGCTAGAGTTCTGGAATCGCTCGGTGTGGACTGCATCGATGAGAGCGAAGTGCTGACACCGGCAGATGATAAGTACCACATTAATAAGTCAGAGTTCAGTGTACCATTCGTCTGCGGATGCCGCAATCTCGGCGAAGCAGCGCGCAGACTGGGAGAAGGGGCAGCAATGCTCAGAACTAAGGGAGAACCAGGAACCGGCAATATCGTGGAAGCTGTCCGCCATATGCGTCAGGTTCAGTCTGAAATCCGCATGCTGGTGTCCATGTCCCGCGATGAAGTGATGACCTATGCTAAGGAAATCGGAGCTCCGTTTGAGGTGCTGCTGGATATCAAGGAAAGAGGCAGGCTGCCGGTATTGAATTACGCGGCTGGCGGTGTTGCTACTCCCAGCGATGCAGCACTGATGATGGAACTTGGTGCCGATGGAGTATTCGTTGGATCGGGTATTTTTAAGTCCGAGAATCCGGAAAAATATGCCAAGGCTATCGTAAAAGCAACAGCTAATTACCGCGATTACCAATTAATCGCGGAACTGTCCCGGGATCTCGGTCCGGCTATGAAGGGGATTGAAATCGATCGTCTCGATGTGCGGATGCAGGATCGCAGCGAATAGACAGCAGATTTAAACAGAAAAGCCCAAAGGAATCATGCGTTTTGCAGAGGACCTTTGGGCCTTTTTATTGTTCTAAATTATGCTGCGGATTAGGCCGCAGGATTTAGGCGGTAATTGGGGAATATTTAAATAAAACATTAAATTCTAAGCCAAGCGGGGAGTTGAGCAGATGGGTCTGCAGCATGTCGAGCCGAAGCGGGAGTTTGGTGTGGGCTTTATTTCAGATGTGCCGTGGGGAACGCATATCTGTGCCTTTTACCAAGAACGCCAGGATTATCTGGACACAGTGCTCCCCTATTTAAAAACCGGCTTGGAGCGTAATGAATTTTGCATTTGGATCATACCGATGTGGTTGACAATTGATGATGCAGTCAAATGCTTACAGGATAGTGTGCCCCTGTTCGAGCAGTATCGTCAGCAGATTAAAATCTTTACAATCAATGAGTGGTATCTGCAGTATGATACATTTAAGCCTGGTGTTTTAGTAGAGGCTTGGACCAAGCTTTACCATGAAAATATGAAAAATGGGTGGGATGGTGCTCGCGCCTGTGGCTCTCCGTACTGGCGCGGCCACCGCAGTTGGGATTTGGTGGCAGCGTATGAAGAGATTGTAGAGCAAAAAGTGGGACCTCTCAAACTGCTGGTGCTGTGTTTATACGACATTGCAGATCTGGATATCCACCAGATCTTGGACTTGACCGGCAGTCATGAATTAGCCTTTTTTAAGTGCAGAAACTCTTGGAAATACTCTGCTAAAGCTGCTGAGGTTAATCGGCTCAACACAGCTGCCCGGATGGCTGCGGGCATAATGCATGAGATATAAAATCCGATGGCCGCTGTGATTGCTATGATGCAGCTGCTGCAGAGCAAAGAGGAGCTCCAGGGGTACCATGGTTTATTTAATTCCATCATTGAGGAAATGTTTCGCGCGAATGGAATTATTACTGAGTATATGGCAATGGCTGGATCCAAAAAGCGGCAGGTAAAAAACTGCAATCTTAATCAAGTTTTAGAGAGCCTGCTGCCGCTGATTAATGTCGAAGCAAGAAAACAGAACACGGAGATTCTGTTTATTACAGGCGAGATCAATGATGTTGCGGCAGATGAAAAAGAAATCAAGCAGGTGGTTTTAAACCTGGTTCAAAATAGTTTCGAGGCGATGGAAAAGGGCGGTGTAGTTCAGCTAAAAACTTATCTGCGCAGTGACGAGATTGTTTTAGAAGTAGCGGATAATGGCTGCGGCATTCCACTCGAAATTATGAGTAAGCTGGGCCAGCCGTTTGTGACTACAAAAGAGCACGGAACCGGTTTAGGGCTGTATGTTACGTTCAAAATTCTCGAGTTTTATGAAGCTGATGTTAAAGTCGACAGTTCACCTTCAGGAACGAAATTTACGATAGCATTTAAGTCTTGCGGAAGCGCAGCTGTTAATCTTTAAGATAAATATGCTTGGCTTCAATGGATTCATCTGTAAGGGTGATCATTCCGACCGCAATCGGATAGGAGAAGCGTCGCGGGCCGGCACTGCCGGGATTGAAATACAGGATTCCGTTTTCCCGTTCGTGATAAGGCTGATGGGAATGCCCAAAGATAACCAGATCTATTTTTTGGCTGGCGGGATTGGCTGTAAACTGATGGCGGTTGTGGATTACATAAATGCGGCGGCCCATTACGTCAACTGTCTCCGCCAGCTTTACACGGGGAAAATCATATCGCGAGTCGACATTACCGAGCACAGCCTTGATGGGGGCAACAGCCTCCAGATCAGATAAGACTTCCGGTCTGCCGATATCGCCGGCGTGAATGATCAAGTCGACCTTAGCGAATATGGAAAAGATTTCAGGCCGCAGGAGGCCGTGAGTATCAGAAATAACACCGATGGTATAGTGCATAGAATCACTCCTCTGTGTCTGTAAGTCCGGTGGTTATTTATTATAGCTTAACAGCAGCAGATTATCAATTTAATCGAAAGATTGGGAGATGGTTTTTTGGTGTCGGTGTTAATCTGGATTCTGATCGCGGTTTGTTTTGTGCTGGGGTTCGTAGGTTTGGTTGTACCGGTTTTGCCAAGCGTAGTTATGGTCTGGGTTGGTGCAGGACTCTACCACTGGCTGATCAGCAGTGATAGTTTGACGTGGTGGACTTGGAGCAGTTTTATAGTGCTGACGATTTTAATAGTGCTTGCGGATCACCTGGCAAATACCTATTTTGTCCGCAAATTCGGTGGGACGCGGTTGGGAGCTGCTGCGGCTGCAATCGGGGTGATGATTGGCTGTTTTGTGATTCCTCCCCTAGGTTTGATAATCGTCCCTTTTCTGCTGGTAACAGCAGTGGAACTGCTTCAGGGCAAGACCTTTAACAATGCGCTTGAGGTGGGTTTGGGAACTGTTCTCGCTTTTTTAGGAAGCTCGCTCAGCAAAGCAGTAATGCAGCTGATCATGGTGGTAATTTTTATTATTGATGTGGTTGTTTAGATAGCATCGCGGTAAATTCTGCATATTTTCTAGGCCAGGAGTAAAACTAACAGCAATAGAATTGAGATAAAAGGAGCTCAATGCATTGCTGTCACAACTACCTGTTTATTCGGTCTACCCAATTTACACCGGTGTTATTGCACTTGCTTTAATTATACTGGTACCCCGCCAGGAGATAAAGCGCCTGTTGATATATGGCATAATCTTTGGTGGACTGCTGAACGCGGTACTAATCGGTTTTAATGCCCTTTTTGACTTAGGCGGACATATCAATTACGCCAATTTTGGACTGGGTCAGTTTGCTTTCTTCCCACCACTGGCGTGGACGATGTGGTTTGTTCTTTTCTTTTACTTTATACCTGAGAAAACCGCTTTAGCGGTGATTTATGTTGTGAGCGCAGCTGCTTATGCAATGCTCTTTTCCAACGTATTGATCAACTTCGGGGTATTTGTCTGGAAAGCGGGACGAATAGTTTATCCATTCTTTGTGTATTTGATATGGTTCAGTATCGCGGCGTGGGGATATTTTCGCATCAGCGATTCGTACCAGTAATCAGATGTCCTCAGATTTTTTTCTGAGGTTATTTTTTACCCTTGACATTAACGCTGCGTCAAGGTTTACAATCAGAACTGCAGGGAGGTGAGCGGTTTGGAATACACCGTGAAAGAATTAGGGGATTTAGCTGGTGTCAGCGGCAGAACACTCCGCTACTATGATCAAATAGGGATTCTTAAGCCGGCAAGAATCAATGAATCAGGGTATCGGATTTATGGACCGGAACAGGTTGATCTGCTGCAGCAGATACTTTTTTACCGGGAGCTTGGTGTTGAGTTAAAGGAAATCAAAGCGATTATCAGTGCTCCGAGTTTTAACAAGGTGACAGCCCTCCACCAGCACCGCAACAAACTCCTAGAAAAACGCAGAGAATTAGATCTGCTCATTGCAAATGTGGAGCAGTCTATCGCTGCGCATGAAAGGGGAATGAGTATGTCTGACAGCGAGAAATTTGCAGGCTTTAAAAGGAGATTGGTAGCTGAAAACGAGGAAAAGTATGGAGAAGAAGCTCGGGAGAAATATGGGGATGAAGCAGTAAATCGTTCCAATCAGCAGTTTTTAAACATGACAGAGGAGCAGTATACCGAGTTTGAACAATTAGGCGCTCAGCTGATTGAAACCTTGAAGCAAGCCTATGCTGCAGGAGATCCAGGCAGTAAACTAGCTCAAGAAGCGGCAGAACTTCACCGCAGGTGGCTGACATTTGCATGGGGTGGAACTTACAACAAAGAGTCACACGCAGGTGTAGTGCAGATGTATGTGGATGATCCCAGATTTACGGAGTTCTATGACCAGCATCAATCAGGACTTACCGAGTTTCTCCGGGATGCGGTTCTAATCTATACAAGTAAGTTATAAGCGGCGGATTTTCGCCGCTTTTTCATTAGCACTATTGTACTGCCTGCAGTTTTAGTGTAAAATGAATATAGTTTAGAAAAAATCAAAGGTGAGATTGGTGTGGAGGAAAAGTATTTTTTATATGTAGTTTTTACCAGAACTGCTACGACAATTTCGCGTTTAATTCACCATGTAAAAAATGACAAGTATACCCATGCTTCACTTGCTCTTGACCGTGAGTTAAACTACATGTACAGTTTTGGCAGAAAATATGCCCGCAATCCATTTATCGCAAGATTTAAGCATGAGCATCTGGAAAAGGGTTTGTTTAAGATTCAAAAGACACTGCCTGGCGCCGTGATGGAACTTGAGGTAACAAAAGAGCAGTATTATAAAGCGAAATCAATTATTGATAAATTTGTAGCTAACCGTGAGATTTATAAGTACAACTATCTGGGCTTAGTTCACTGTCTTTTGCAGAATGAAGTCAGCTATGAAAACCGGTTCCTATGCTCGGAATTTGTTTACTATGTTCTCAATGAAAGTGGAATCTTACATTTAAATATTGCCCGCAATTTAGTGAGACCTATGGATTTATATGAATCGCTGCAAAAGCGCAATGGAAGAATAATCTACGAAGGCGATCTAAAGCACTTCTATCTCAAGGCAATGATGGCTTAGCGAGATAACACCGAAAGGAGATTGCTATGACTAAGAAAGTTTATATAGAGGGTATGTCCTGCGGGCACTGCGCCAATCGGGTTGAAAAAGCGCTGCTGGAGCTGCCCGGGGTTAAATCAGTTAATGTTAACCTGGAGGATAAATTTGCAGAAGTTACAGCAGATACTTTCCCAGCTGAAGAGGCAATCAAAGATGCGATCAGCGATGCTGGGTATGATGTAGTCGGAATCGAATAAAATGAATACCGGTCAGGTGTTTCTGGCCGGTATTTTAATTTGACGCTAGTATCCATCCGGGTTCTCAATCATGGTAGCGACAATAAAGTGGTGAACGTGCTCTCGATTTTCTGTGCTGACCCCCATAGCAAAGTGTACGTGCCGCCCGCCCCCCACTGGTATTTGAGGACCGGTCAGCAGGCTGATTTCGTGGAGATGTCCAATTGTGAAATCGCTGTTGACATCAATTGCGTGAATATGGCCGTTAGGGACTGGGATCTCTTGGCCGGAGACTCCGGCAAAGCGGTGGTTGTGCAGAGGCTGCCCGGCTATTTTAGTAGTGCCTAAAAACTCATGCACATGAGTCTGGCATCTGTTATTTTTCCCCACAGCTCTTCCTCCTCTCTTCCGCGGTTTGTTTTACTTATCACTCTAATTGTATGTGCTTAACTGGGAAGGTGGAACAAGGGTACTGCTAAACAGGATTTAGACAGTAGGAATAAACTGCAGCAATCGCGAAAATGTACATGGAGTTTAAGAAAGGACGAGCTAAAATGCGGAAAATTGATCTGAGAAGCGATACTGTTACCCACCCAACGGAGCGGATGCGGGAGCTGATGAGCCAAGCCTCTGTTGGAGATGATGTTTATCAGGAAGACCCCACTGTGAATCAGCTGGAATCAGAAGCTGCCGCATTATTAGGGAAAGAAGCAGCCTTATTCATATCCAGCGGCACAATGGGCAATCTGCTGGCACTGATGAGCCACACTCAGCCCGGTGATGAGGTAATCTTAGAGGCAGAATCCCACATTTACCACTATGAGGTTGGCGGAATCAGCCGCATTGCTGGTCTGATTCCCCGAGTTATTCCCGGGAAAAGGGGAATGTTTACCGCGGAGGAGCTGCGGCAGACGCTTAGACCCGCTGACATTCACTATCCCCAGACATCGCTGGTGTGTTTGGAAAATACCCATAATCGATCTGGGGGGCAGGTGCTGCCGCAGAAAGAAGTAATCAGAGTGGCCGATACAGCCCGGGAAGCCGGATTGAAACTGCATTTAGATGGAGCGCGGATTTTTAACGCGGCTGCTGCTAGCGGCGTGCCAGTTCAAAACTTGGCTGAGCCTTTTGACTCAGTTATGTTCTGTCTTTCCAAAGGTTTAGCCGCGCCGGTTGGTTCTGTTTTAGTCGGCAGCGAGGAGTTTATTGCTCGAGCGCGGAAATTTCGCAAAATGCTCGGCGGCGGAATGCGGCAGGCTGGAATTCTGGCAGCGGCAGGTTTAGAAAGCATCCATGTGATGACTAAACGCTTAGCTGATGATCACCGCCGTGCTCAGCGCTTAGCGGATGGGCTTAGTGCACTGCCCGGTTTTAGAACTGCCGCGGAAGTACAGACCAATATTGTAATGCTCGATATTACTAACCCGGATCTGACAGCTCAGCAGCTTGTTAAATTTTGGGCAGAGGCAGATATAGTAGCGGTGCCGCGTTCGGAGTATGGAGTGCGTCTGGTTACCCATTACCAGATCACAGATAATGATATTGACTATGTAATCAGCGAAACAAAGAAAATTGTGGAACAGCTGTCCAAGTGACAGCAATCAGGGCTGGCGGGTTTACCGTCAGCCTTAATTGTATTATAATAAGTAGGGTAAACAAAACATAACAGGGGGTGATGGTATGAGCAGCGACACGGTTCTTCCCATATTGCTGATAATGGCAGTAATTTTAAGCGGCATTTACGCAGGAAATTATGATGCCGGTAAAGAGTTTTCAGGTAGTAATGATGGGGGAAGCCTGATTTACCTTAATCAAGAATTTGGTTTTAAGTTTTACCTGCCTGCAGCATGGCAGGGATACAGTGTGCTGGAGACGGTTTGGGAAGGCCATGGTGTGGACGGCGAACTGCAGGGGAAAATAGCAGCAAGTGGTCCACAGTTTTTGCTGCGTCATCCCCTTTGGACCCAGGAAGTTCCGCGTCAGGATATCCCGATTATGGTCTTTACGCTGGACCAGTGGGAATCGATGCAGCAGGGCAGGTTTCATATTGGCGCTGCCCCGATAGGACCAAGCGAGCTTGGCAGGAACAATGGCTATGTCTTTGCCCTGCCTGCTCGATACAATTTTGCCTTTCCCGCAGGATTCGAAGAAGTTGAGCAGATCTTAGCTGCCAAGCCCCTTCTTGCTTTTGATATCTAAACCAGCTCGTATGCGCTTGTGCGGTCTACAGCTGCTGTCTCTCCAGTTCTAACCGATTCTAGAATTGCAAATATGGTTTCGGTATCCCCAAACTCCATCTCCGGCGGTACAGAGATCGGTTCCTCACCGATCGCGGCTTTGTAAAAGTTGAGCAGTTCATTATAAAAGCCGCGATTAGGTTGATAGGGAATCTGCCTGCTTTCTCCATCATTATAGGCTACGTTAACCGTACCGCAGGAAGACTCTTCCAGATAAATCATCCCATTGCTGCCAAAAATCCTCAGTCCGATCAGCGGACGCTGCATTTCTTTTCCGGCTGTGAAGAATGAAAATTGTCCAATAATGCCATTTTTAAATTTTAAATGTGCCTGAACAACTGTATACGGGGCAAAGTCTTCTGCCTGAGGCACTCCAAAGGCATGGACAAATTCAACTGCGCCGAAAATATGGCGCAGCGCCGCAATGTCATGAACACCGGTATCCAAAATTGCGCCACCTGGGAATTGCGGGTGCTGCCGCCACTCTGTCGCAGCAAATGAATCTGTTTTCATGTCTTCAGGAAAATCAATCACTCTGTTGTAGATGAAGTAGTAGACTTCACCGATTGCTCTAGTGCGCACTAAGTCGCGGATGATATTTATTTCTTCGTCGTAGCGGTAATTTTCTGCGATCAAAATCGGAACACCGTATTTTTTCGGCAGTTCGCGGGCAGCTTCTGCCTGCTTTCGCGTTGGAGCCAGCGGTTTCTCGCAGATGATTGGTTTACCGGCTTTGGCAGCGGCTTCTGTTACGCTGAAGTTTGCTTCAATTGGAACGAGAATGTCAACGGCATCGATATCAGGGCGGTTCAGCATTTCACGGAAATCTGTGTAGGTATCAGCAGGTTCAAGCCCTAAGCGATTGCGCCATTTTTCCAGCTTTTCAGGATTGCGATCGCAGACAGCCGCTATTTCATAGTGATCCTTTAGTTCCTGCAGAGCAGGATAGTGGAGGCGCTCAAAAGCCAATCCCGTTCCAATAATGCCGAGTCTGATCTTATGCACAAAATAACCCCTTTCTGCATTGATTAAACAAATATGCTGTGGTTATTATGTGCCAGGATAACTCAACATATTAGAAAGAGGTGGTTAAATTGAACAAGGAAAGAATCATGGAGCTTTTGGAGCAGAAAAAACTCATGCTGCTGAAAGCTGAACTATTGGAGGAGAGAACCCCAGATATTGCTGAGTTCCTGGATGAGCTGGATCCGAAAACAGCGCTGATGGTTTTCCGGATGCTGCCAAAGGAAACAGCTGTGGATGTATTCGCGTATCTTGACAGTGAAACTCAAAAAAACATCTCCCAGCTGGTCAACGAGCATGAGTTAAAAGCAATACTTGATGAGCTCTTTTTCGACGATATGATTGACTTTCTGGAAGAGATGCCGGCTAATGTAGTCAAAAAGATTCTCCAGAATACCACTGAAACTAGGCGGAGTCTGATCAACCAGTTTCTCAATTATCCGGATAATTCGGTGGGCAGCATTATGACCATCGAGTTTGTCGATTTGAAAAAAGAAATGACAGTGAAAGCCGCTCTGGAGAAAATCCGCCGCATAGCCCTGGAAAAGGAAACAATCTATACCTGCTATGTGATGGATGGAGAGCGGCATCTAGAAGGAATGGTTTCTTTAAAAGATCTGGTAATCAGCGACCCGGAGAAAAAGATAGCGGAGATTATGCGTGAGGATTTGGTATCCGTTACCACTTTCGATAGTGATGAGGAAGCCGCTGCATTAATGCAGAGGTATAATCTGCTGGCTCTTCCTGTGGTAGATCACGAGAATCGGCTGGTTGGTATCGTTACATTTGACGACATGATGGATGCGCTGGAAGACGCGGTCACAGAAGACATCCATAGAATGGCGACAGTCGGCGAGCTTAATACCAGCGTTGTTAATGCTAAACCGTGGATGCTGTTGAAAAGCCGCCTGCCTTGGCTCCTAGTGCTGGTGTTTGTGAACATTCTATCCGGAGCAGGAATGGCTTTCTTTGAGGATACCATCCAGTCGATAGTGGCCTTAGTTTTCTTTCTCCCGCTTTTGATCGACAGCGCCGGAAACGCCGGTTCCCAATCTTCAGCATTGATTATCCGCTCCATGGCGGTAGGCGATGTTGAACTGGAGGATTGGGCAAAACTGCTTCGCAAAGAACTGGCTGTTGCAATTCCCTTAGGCCTGCTTTTAGGATTAGCCAGCAGCCTAATTGGTATAATCAGAGCAGATGTGGGAGTGGCATTAGTTGTTGGATTGTCGATGGCTGTGGTAGTTTTGGTTGGCAGTCTTGTCGGTTTGCTGCTGCCTTTTCTCTTAAAGAAATTAAACTTAGACCCGGCCACTGCCAGTGGGCCGTTAGTAACATCAATTGCCGATATTATGGGGGTGATGATCTATTTCTCGATCGCGACTTGGTACTTTGGTCTATAGAATAGAATGACGAAGGCGTCCAGACTGTAGTTTAGGGACGCCTTCGTCCTTTCATTTATCTTACATATTGAAGCAGATAAACCACCTGCTCGTTGGGGAGGTTTTCCAGTGTCATCTCTACATCCGGAAGAGTCTTGACTCGTTCCTGCGGGAAGAGCTTCGTAAACTCTTCCACACCGGTAATATCGAAATCCAACACCTCTGTTTTGTAGTGCATGGGCACAACCACTTTCGGATTTAACTGCTGCACAACTTGATAAGCTTCGTCGGCATTGATGGTGTAATTACCTCCGACTGGAAGCATCAAGACATCGACAGCTCCAATCTGCTTCAGCTGCTCTTCAGTCAAGATTATGCCCTGATCACCCAGATGCACGAATCTGCTGCCATCGATGTTCAATATAAAGATCAGGTTCTTACCGCGCTTAGCTCCAGCTGCGTCATCATGGACAGAATCAATTGCGGTAATTTGTAAACCTTTGACACTGTGCACACCGGCTGTTTTAATGACTGTCGGATTACCGCCTACTTGATCTACCGCGTTGTGATCGAAATGATCGTGGCTGACAGTGACGATGTCGGCTGTGTCGTCGATCGGTTGATAGCCAATATCTGGGTAAGGATCGGTGATCACTGCCGTTCCGTCAGCTGCGGTAATCTTAAAGCAAGCGTGTCCCCACCATTTAAGCTTCATCGCTGCGCCTCCTCTGTTGGGCTAAAGCCCGATTTTGTTTTTGCCAATAATATCTAAAGTATAATCCACCTTTAATCCGTGAAGGGTTATGTTCATTATTTGCAGTGATTTCTGTGATCAGCTGTATTTCCCGCGCCAAACCGTACTCCATGATTTCAATCAGCTGCTTAGGATCACTGCTGGAATCAAGTTGATTGACCATATCCAAAAGCTCCTGCTCCAGCTGACTGCGCTTGAGGTGATATGTTTCCAGGTCTTTGATTTTACGCTCAAGAATCATGCGGTGCGCTCGTTCGCGCAGGTGCCAAAAGGCAAGTGATTTGTCCTGCTCAGCTTCAGAAAACACGAGTTCTAACTCATGATCAATCATCCAGTAAGGTTTAAATACAGAGATGCAGGGCGTGGAGCTGCCGGTCAGCCAGTAAGTATCGCGGTTGGGTCCAAGTTCTGCCACATAGCTTCCGGTTGTGTGGTCACCGAAAAGAAAACCGCCATGCATGCAGACACTTGTTAAAGAGTGGCGGCTGAAGGGATCTTTCAACTTAGGGTCATGTCCGCGCAGGATTTCGATCATGGTTTTAACCGTGATTTGTCCTTTGGCAGCCTCCAGCTTATCTTGGGATAACCTGTGGCGCTGCTTTGAACCACTGAAAAAAGTGAATATTGGTTCTGAGTAACAGCGGGCAAAGTTGAAATCTGATTCCGAGCGGCACCAGCCCTTCTTTACCGCATTTTCAACCAGCTGGGGATGGGCCAGATCAAATTCGGTTTCTATCGAAAGCCGGTTGGAAATAGCGCGCACATCTTTTACCTTTTGGGCCGCCCAGAATTTTCCGGCTGTTTCCAGCACCCACGCTGAGGTTCGGTCAGCGATCAGAAACGAATTGTGGTAGACAAAAGGCTTCTCGTAGCCGCAGTTGCCTCCCTGCCCGTATCTTTCCAGCAGTTCGATCAGACAGCGCAGTGCTTCATCAGCTGTTCGGCAGCGCTCCAAAGCAATCCGCAGCATATCCATTCCTAAAAGGCTGGGAGGTCCCTGCTTTTCTTTAGTAAACACTGCTTCATTGCCGATATTTAGGCCCCATTCATTGCAGCCCATTTCAGCTCCCCATATCCAAGAAGGTTTCAGCAGCATTACTTCATAGGTTTCCCGGGCTTGATCTATTTCAATATACGTGCATTTTACCTTGGCACCTTTAGGATATGTTCTCCGCGGGATCCTAATCATGATGTGGGGTTCATTCGGCTGCCTGTCGCTGTTCTTGGCAAAAAGCACCGTTTTGTTTTTGGTGCTGTTGGTTAATGCCACTAATGTATCGCACATTGGTTATGCCTCCACATAAAACAAGACTTTTTTCCTAATACAAGAAAGTGCGGTAAAGAATATGATAAACTGAGAGCTGATGGTGACTTGCTCTTACTATCGCAGTAGGGGGTAAGGAAATGAGCGGAAACTTAGATCTGGATCTCAATACTATTCTGTTGGCGCTGATCCTGATTGTAGTTGTTTTAATCTACTTCGCCCTGTAGGTTCTGCCGAGAGGATTAGGCAGGTTTCCTCCTGCCTAATCCCGCAGGGTTTGTAAACAGGTCACTCCGGAGCAAGGTAACCTTTGGCGGCAAGTGCCTGCTTGACCTGCTCCAAGACTTCAATCCTGTCCGCTTCAATTGTATGCAGATGAGGGCCATCGGTGAGAATCAAAAGGGGTTCTGCATTATACTCCGCCAGCTTCTCTAGAAATTGATCCACATCATAACGGGAGGAGATGTGCAGGCTGGCGGTGATCTCACCGTAAACCGGATGCTCCACAATTACATCCTGCACACTCGCGCCGTGATCTACAATCAAGTAAAGTTCATCCCTGATTTGATCGTGGAAGCGGGAATGCACCGATGCTATCTTCTGTCTGACCATCGTTTTGCTCCCGGGACGATTGTAGAGGTATCCTCTGGGTGTCCCGATAATATCCTCGCCTTGCGCCCGCAGAAGGGCAATGTCCGAAACTATTACCTGTCTTGTCACTCCAAAATGCTCACTCAGCTGCCCACCGGTAATTGGTTCCTGAGTGTCCTGAAGAAGCTTTAGGATGGCAGCGCGTCGGTTCATGCTGTTCATGATAACCACCTTTCTATGCGCCAGCTATTAAATTGCTTCGCCCTAGGTTAAATTTTCCCTCTGTTAACTAATATCTTACCAGGTGTATAGACAGTTGACAAATGTTCTGCTAGAATTGTCATAACGGGGGTGAAGCAATGAGAACAAAAATTAAGGTGCAGGAACTATTATACGGCTCACTGCTGGCAGCTCTGGCAATTTTAATCCCAACCGTATTTCGGGGATGGCTTCAGGTGGTTATTCCGCCGTTTTCAGCAACTTTGGGAAGTCATGTCCCGTCAATGCTGGCAATGTTTATCAGTCCGTGGGCAGCTGCATTGGTTGGTATCGGTTCAGCTTTAGGATTCCTGGTAACTCTAGGGCCTATCGTAGCGATGCGGGCCGCTGTTCATATACTATTCGGCGTGGTCGGTGCTCATTTTGCCCGTAGAGGAATGCCGATGTGGGCTGTGCTGGCTGTAACCGCTCTGCCGCACGCGGTAGGCGAGTCTTTGGTAGTGCTGCCCTTTGGCTACGACATCTATTCTGCGCTGGTGATAGTCGGTCTCGGCACGCTTCTTCACCATGGGGTTGATTCACTGCTAACAGCCGCTTTAATGGGAAGTCTGGCTAAGGCTGGATTTAAAATCAACAAGTTGGTTTCTCAGTAAAATAGTTGCGGACGCAATCACAATATGCTAAGATAGGGGCGAAAGGACTGATTGCGTGAAAAAATGTCCCGATGAATATATCAGCAGATGGTTTTCGATTCTGCATCGCTTATCATTAAGCTATGTCTATGATGGATTAAAAAAGTTTAATATCGGCAGCGGCCAGGTCATGTTCCTTTTAGAACTCTATTATCAGGATGGGGTCAGCCAGGAAGAACTATCGCGACTGCTGAATATTGACGGAGCCAATACTACCCGAGCGGTAAGGAAGCTGGAGCAGGAAGGATATGTAAGGCGTGAACAAAACCCGCAGGACAGGCGGGCATACCAGATATTTCTTACCGAGAAGGCGTTGGCTTTAAAACCGGAGATTTTTCAATTAATCAGAAACTGGGAGGATACACTGCTGCAGAATTTGTCTGAAGAAGAACGAGCAGTCTTTTCCACTTTGCTGAAACGAATCGGCCACACAGTTGCTGATAATCTGCGCTGCAAAGGCTGTGACTTTGACTGCAATTAAATCAAGAATTAACCGAGATTCCCGGACTTTCACTCATAGAGAGTGGAGAACCGGGAATTTTAATTATAGTTGCGATCGCAACTGTTTTATGATATTCTTAAAATGTGAGTATGTAAGTTATTATTTTAGCGGAGGAGCACATCTGATGGCAGATAAATTTCTTGCAGTCAAAGATCTTCATGTTAACGTAGATGACAATCCTATCTTAAAGGGACTTGATTTGGAAATCGGCAGGGGCGAGGTTCATGTAATCATGGGTCCTAATGGAGCGGGAAAATCGACTTTAGCTAATGTGCTGATGGGTCATCCTAGGTATGAGGTGACAGGCGGAACTATGGAGTTTGAAGGAGAATTACTTAACGATTTAAAGCCAGATGAAAGGGCCAAACGAGGCCTGTTCCTCTCCTTCCAGTATCCTGAAGAGATCCCGGGTGTTACCATGGAAAATTTTCTGCGGATGGCTAAAATTGCCCACACCGGCGAGTCTGTTTCAATTGTGAAGTTTAACAAACTGCTCCGGGAGAAAATGGAACTCTTGGATATGAAGCCGGAGTATGCGTCCCGGTATGTGAATGATGGGTTTTCAGGTGGGGAGAAAAAGAAAAGTGAAATTCTGCAAATGCTGATTCTTGAACCAAAGCTGGCGGTTCTCGATGAAACTGACTCAGGACTGGATATTGATGCAGTTAGAGTGGTGGCGCAGGGAGTAAAGCAGTTCCGCAGCAGTGACAACGCGATTATTATCATTACCCACCACAGCAGAATTCTAGAGCATATTGATCCGGATTATGTCCATTTTCTAGTTGATGGAAAAATCGCCAAGAGCGGTGGATCTGAGTTAATTGCTGAAATTGAGGAATCTGGTTTTGCCGCCTTACAATCCGGAGGAGGGCTTAATTAGATGCGTAAAAAAACCCAAGTAGCGGATGTAAACCGCTCGCTTTATGATATTAAGGATGAGTTTGAGTACAGTTATAAGACAGATGGATTGAATGAGGCTGTGGTTAGACAAATATCAGCTCAAAAAGATGAGCCTCAGTGGATGCTGGAATTCCGGCTGAAATCGCTTGATATTTACCATCAACTGGATGTTCCTCCCTGGGGACCGGATATCTCCGGACTGGATATTGCTAATATCATCACCTACGTAAAGCCAAAAGCGGATTTGAATGTAACATGGGATGATGTTCCGGACTACATCAAAAATACATTTACCCGGCTGGGGATTCCCCAGGCAGAGCATAAATACCTGGCTGGTGTTGGTGCCCAGTATGATTCTGAAGTGGTTTATCACAGTATGCAGGAGAATTTCGCCAAGCAGGGTGTCGTTTACTTAGATATGGACACAGCGGTTAAGGAGTATGAAGAACTGGTCAGGAAGCACTTTATGAAATGCGTGCCGCCCAGCGATCATAAATTTGCAGCGCTCCATGGAGCGGTGTGGTCAGGCGGATCATTTGTTTATGTTCCGGCTGGAGTAAAAGTAGAAATTCCGCTTCAGTCTTATTTCCGGTCTAACGCGCCGGGAGCGGGGCAGTTTGAGCATACTTTAATCATTGTCGAAGAAGGTGGTTCGCTCCATTTTATTGAGGGATGCTCAGCGCCAAAATACTCAGTGGCTAATCTCCACGCTGGCTGTGTCGAGCTCTATGTTAAAGAAGACGCCTACTTAAGGTACAGTACGATCGAGAACTGGTCCAAAAATATGTACAACCTAAATACCAAGCGGGCAATAGTAGAAAAAAACGGCACGATTGAGTGGATTTCCGGCTCGTTTGGTTCGAAAGTTTCCATGCTGTATCCAATGAGTGTGCTTAAAGGTGAAGGTGCCCGATCAGATTACACAGGGATTACCTTTGCCGGAGAAGATCAGGTGCTGGACACCGGCAGCAAAGTTGTGCACGCAGCGCCGTATACAACCTCAAATATCAATGCCAAGTCCATTGCCAAAAGCGGCGGCGTTTCCAATTATCGTGGTGTAGTTAGGGTTGCAGCCAATGCTCATCATGTGAAGTCCAACATTTCCTGTGAATCATTGATGCTGGACAGCCAATCGCGCTCCGATACGATTCCTGTGCTGGATATCAATAATGATGAGGTGGATATCGGCCATGAAGCTAAAATTGGCCGCATCAGCGACGATGTCATCTTTTATTTAATGAGCCGCGGAATCAGCGAGGAAGAGGCGCGGGCCATGATTGTGAGAGGCTTTGCAGAACCGATTGCAAAAGAACTGCCGCTGGAATACGCAGTGGAAATGAACAATCTTATCCAGCTCGAGCTGGAAGGTACGATAGGATAGGGGGCGGCGGGATTATGAAGACTGTTATTGATCAACCGGTCAACAAACTTCCGGTACTCACATACCGCTGGTTAAAGTTAAATCAGTATAATCTGCAGGAACCGATTGCTGTTCCGCTTAAATCTTACACCAAACCATTTGTAAATTTGGAGGCTGCAGGTAAGCATGTTGAAATCACCGCTGCACCTCCTGCTGTGCGGGAACTAGGATTGGATGCCGGAGTTTCCTCTCAGCTGACCCAATTAAGTCAAACAACCGCCAATACCGGCATCCAGATTATGGTGCCGATGAATCAAGCTGTGGAAACGCCGGTGGAGATAGCATATCATTTGGATCATGAAAACAGCAGCGTAATCGAATCCAATCAGATCACCGCTGAAGAAAACAGTCAGATTACCTTAGTTTTTGACTACACTTCGGAGCCTGGCGCTGCTGTATTCCACAATGGCTTTACCCACATTACAGCCAAGTCGGGATCAGTGGTGAATATCGTCAAAATCCAGAGAATGGAGGATCAGGCTCTTCATTTTGATGCGGTTACCGCAGATATCGATCCACACGCACAGGTAAACTTAATTCAGGCAGAATTAGGCAGCCAACTAGCGGTAACTAATTACGCGGCAAATCTTCAGGAAGGTGCAGACGTAAATATTAAATCCCTGTACTTTGGTGATCAGGAGCGGGTTATCGATGTGAGTTTTCAAATGAACCATATCGGTCGCCGTTCTACCAGCCGGCTGACTGCCCGTGGGGTGTTAAAAGACTGCGCCCGCAAGGCGTTTAAAGGAACTCTCGACTTTAAAAAAGGTGCCAGCAGGGCTGAAGGCAGTGAGGATGAGTATGTTCTACTGTTAGATCCGACTGTCAAATCGGATTCTGTGCCGCTTTTGCTCTGTGGTGAAGAAGATGTCAAAGGCGAACACGCGGCCAGCTGCGGAAAATTTGATCCGGATCAGCTTTTCTATCTAATGAGCCGGGGTTTTGATAAAACCGAAGCATCACGGCTGATCGTAGAAGCGGTGTTTAACCCGGTTATTGATGAAATACCCATCCAGACTCTTAAAGCTGCTGTCAGTGAAGTGATCCAGCGGAGGTTGGCAGGTGACTAATTTGGATATTGAAAAAATCCGCAGGGATTTTCCGATTTTAAATCAAGAAATTAACGGCAGGTCGCTGGCATATTTGGATAATGCCGCGACAACCCAAAAGCCTAAGCTCGTTTTAGAGGCAGTAAATGAATATAACCACCGTTTTAACGGCAACCCCCATCGAGGTGCTCATTACCTCGGTGTTGAAGCGACTCGGCTTTACGAGGGTGCCAGGACCAAGATTAAAGAATTTATCAATGCCGGTTCCACTCAAGAGATTATTTTTACCAAAAATGCGACAGAAGCCTTGAATCTTATTGCCTACGCATACGGCATGACATTTCTTGAGCCCGGCGATGAGATTGTAATCTGCATTTCGGAGCATCACAGCAACTTGGTCTGCTGGCAGCAGGTGGCAGGAGTTAAGGGCGCAGTGCTCAAGTATCTGTACCTCAATGATGATTATACCTTAGACTTTGAAGAAATAGAAACCAAGATCACCACTAAAACAAAGCTCGTCAGCATTGCCCAGATGTCAAATGTTCTTGGAACAATCTATCCAGTGGAGGAAATCGCAGCATACGCCCACAGCATGGGTGCAGTTGTAGTTGTTGATGCGGCGCAGAGCGCAGCCCATATGGCTTTGGATGTGCAGGCGCTGGATGCAGACTTCCTGGTGTTTTCCGGCCACAAAATGCTCGGTCCAATGGGGATCGGGGTATTGTATGGAAAAAAGGAGCTTCTGGGCAAGATGCCGCCGTTTCTTTACGGGGGTGATATGATCGAGTATGTTGAGGAGCAGTCGGTATCTTTTGCAGAGCTTCCGTACAAATTTGAAGCGGGGACTCAAAACGTGGAAGGAGCGGTTGGCCTGGCTGCGGCAGTCGATTACCTAAGCCAGATTGGTTTCGATAAAATTCAGGCCCATGAGCGTGAGCTGACAAAATACGCTCTGGAGCGGCTGGCACAGCTGCCGTACGTGCAGGTATACGGCCCCAGGGATTTGTCAATCAGAGGACCGGTAATTTCTTTCACTGTTGATGGCTGTCACCCCCATGATACTGCCACAATTCTTGATCATTACGGGGTGGCGGTTCGCGCCGGTCACCACTGCGCCCAGCCCCTGATGAACTATTTAGAAGTGCCGGCGACCAGCCGAGCAAGTTTTTATTTATACAATACTAAGGCAGAAATTGATAATTTGGTTGAAGGGATTAAGCAGGTAAGAAGGTGGTTAGGACATGGATCTTAATGCAATCTACACAGAATTGATTCTCGAGCACAGCCGGCACAGCTGCAACAAAGGCCATTTGGACTGCGCAAACTGCGTCGAGCGGGGCTATAACCCCAGCTGTGGTGATGACATTACATTGGAATTTTATCTTAGTAATGGTATAATAGAGTCTGCAGCATTTACCGGTACAGGCTGTGCTATTTCTCAAGCCTCGACTTCGATCATGATTGATTTAGTCAAGGGTAAGTCGGTGGAGGAGGCCGTTAAATTGGCCGATACGTTTCTGGGAATGATAAAAAGTGAGATCCACGATGAGGAAAAACTGGAAGTTTTAGAGGATGCAGTTGCCTTTAAGAACATTGCTAATATGCCAGCGCGGGTTAAATGTGCGGTTTTGGCTTGGAGAACCCTGATGGAAGCGGTCAAAAAGGCACAAATTAGTGAAATCGGGATGGTAGAAAATGGCTAAAGAGATAATTTTGGCAGAAAATGCCGGTTTCTGTTTTGGCGTCAAGCGCGCTGTTGACATGGCGACGCAATTCTATGATATTGAAGGACTCAATGTAAAAACGCTGGGTCCTTTGATTCATAATAATGATGTAATCAAGCGGTTGGAAGAGCATGGTATCGATGCTATCAGCTTAGAACAGGTTGAGAGCCTAGGTAAAGATGATGTTGTGGTGGTCCGCTCCCATGGGATTGCCCCGCAGATATATGAACAAATTGCTCGAACTCAAGCGGAAATCGTTGATGCTACCTGCCCCTACGTTGCAACAATCCACAAAAAAGTTACTCGCCACCATCAAATGGGATACCAAATTGTAATTGTAGGAGATCCTAATCATCCGGAAGTAATTGGAATCAACGGCTGCTGCGAAAACACAGCTGTAATAACTCGCGATGCTAACGAACTGCCGGAATTTGCACCGGATCAAAAAGTTTGCGTTGTGGCCCAGACTACCGAGCGGTTAGAAAACTTTGAGAAGGTGTTGGCAGCGGTAGAAAGCAAATGTAAAGATGTTGAAGCGTTTAACACCATCTGTTCGGCAACAAAAACGCGGCAGGAAAGCGCTGCGGCTGTTGCTCAAAAGGTGGATGTGATGATTGTTATCGGCGGCAGGAACAGCTCAAATACAAAAAAATTGGTTGAAATCTCAAAAGCTCACTGTTCCAATACTATTCACGTAGAAAATAGTTCAGAGCTGCCGCTGGAGTTAATTGAAGATGCAAAAAACCAGCTAATCGGAATTACTGCCGGAGCATCTACTCCAGACTGGGTGATTGAAGATGTGATTGAGCGGATCAAATCCGTCAGCAAATAGAATCTGAGGAGGACGATTTGAGTGGGCTTATTAAAAGGCAAAACAGCTGTTGTTACCGGAGCAGGGCGGGGTATCGGTGGAGCTATTGCCCGAGGTTTAGGTCAGGAAGGCGCTAATGTGGTTTTAGTCAGCCGTACTCGCGAGCAGCTGGAAGAGCAGGCTGAAATCATTGAAGGATACGGCGTAGAAACCTTGATTGTACCTGCTGATGTGGCATCAGAAGCTGATGTTAAAAAAGTAGTTGATGAAGCTGTAAAGCGTTTTGGCTCAGTAGATATTTTGGTCAATGCCGCAGGCATTACCATGGTTTCTAAATCAGAAGAACTGTCATTGGAAAACTGGTTTAAATGCATCAATATAAACCTAACTGGAACGTTCTTAATGTGCCGGGAAGTTGGCAGAGTCATGATTGAACAGGGTAAAGGCGGCAAGATCGTGAACATTACATCTTTGGTAGCTCACACCGGAATTCAGCAGCGGGCAGCCTATTCCTCCAGCAAAGGTGGAGTTATGCAGTTGACTCAAGCCTTAGCCGCCGAGTGGGGCCGCTACAATATCCAGGTTAACAACATCAGTCCCGGCTATATCATCACGGAAATGGTGCAGGAGCTGATTGACCGTGGTGTTCACAATCCTGACTTAATGGCTAAGCGGACTCCGGCAGGTAGAATGGGTCAAGTTGATGATCTGGTAGGTCCGGCTGTCTTCTTATGCTCATCCATGTCTGATTTCGTTACCGGCCATACCTTGATTGTAGACGGGGGCTGGCTGTCCAACGGACATTTAGATCTCTACTAAAATTATTATAAAGAGGTGTCTGCTTGTGGGTACAGCAGATCAGCAGTATTTAACTATTGTACGCAATATCCTTGAACATGGATATTACGATCAGAACCGAACCGGAACTCCCGCGTACAAACTGCCCCATCAGATGATGCAGTTTGATTTGGAAAAGGAGTTTCCGATCTTAACTACCAAATTTGTTGCTTTTAAATACGCAGTGCAGGAAATGCTCTGGATCTGGCAGCAGCAGAGCAATGATGTAACTTGGCTGAACGAGCGGAATATTCATATTTGGGATCATTGGACTGATGAGAACAACACCATCGGCAAGGCATATGGGTATCAAATCGCTAAGTACAAGCAGCTGGACAAGCTGATTGAAACCTTGAAGACTGATCCCCAAAACCGGCGGATGATTGTATCCTTGTGGAATGTCGAAGATCTGCCGGAGATGACGCTGCAGCCTTGCGCATTTTTAACGATGTGGGATGTAACCGATGGGCGGCTGAACTGCATGCTGGTGCAGCGAAGCGGTGATATGCCCCTTGGTGTGCCGTTTAACATGACTCAATATGCGGTACTTGTTCACTTGGTTGCACAGGTGGTCGGTTTAAGGGCGGGACTTTTTACCCATGTAATCAACAACGCTCATATCTATGAGAACCAAGTGGAAGGTATTAAACTGCAGCTTTCAAAGGCAGATCAGGCTTATGATGCTCCTAAATTGTGGATCAATCCGGAAATCAAGGATTTTTACGATTTTACGATTGATGACATCAAATTGATTGATTACCGCCACCACGGCAGGATCAAAATGGAGGTTTCGATTTAGTGCTGGCAATTATTGCAGCTGTTGCAAAAAACAGCGCCTTGGGTAAAGACAACAAACTTCCTTGGCATCTGCCCAGCGATCTGCGGCGGTTTAAAAAAATTACTACCGGCCACACCATTATTATGGGGCGTAAAACATATGAATCACTGCCGGGGCATCTGCCTAACCGCAGGCATATCGTATTAACCAGAGATCCGGAGTATCAGGTGGAGCATCCGGAAGTAGTTATTGTGCGGTCGATCC
>DURM01000028.1 GCA_012837335.1 Bacillota bacterium | reverse complement strand
GTGCCGATATGAACATCCACAGTCCGGGTTTCGGTTTCTGCGCCATAACCCCAGACAATGTCTAACAGTTCATCCCGGGTAAAAACTCGGCCTGCATTTTTCATTAAACAGTGAAGCAGATCGAATTCTTTTAACGTTAACTCGATTTCCTTCCCCCTGATAGTCACTATATGCTGGCGGAGATCGATTGTCAGCTCATCGACAGTAATCTGCTCATCGGTTTCCGGACGGGGAATTCTGCGCAGAATTGCTTTAATACGGGAGATTAATTCCATCACCCCGAAGGGTTTGGCAACGTAATCATCTGCGCCGCTGTCAAGACCAATCACTTTTTCAAATTCTGCGCCTTTGGCAGTAATTAATATGACGGGAATATCTGCGGTTTTTTGGTCTGCGCGCAGGCGCTTGAGAACTTCCAAACCGTCAATTCCCGGCAGCATGATATCAAGCAGGACAACATCAGGCCGAGCTTGGGCAAGTGTTTCGAAAAATGATTCTCCATCTTCAAACCCCTGCGCTTCAAATCCGGTAGACTGCAGGGCATACAGCACGGCGCTGCGGATTGAAGCATCATCCTCAACGTAGTAAACCAAGCTCACAAAATCACCACCTTTACGATCAGCGGTTGTCTCTTTCAACTCCTGTAATCGAAAATACTACCCACTCGGCGATGTTGGTGGCATGGTCGCCGATGCGCTCGAAATATTTAGCCACCATCAAAAGATCCAGAGCTTGTGTGCCATTGTCGGCATTTTCTAAGACTAACGCGATCAGATCATCCTTAACTGCGGTAAAGAGATTATCAACAAAATCATCGGCATCAATCACTGCATAAGCTTTATTCAGATCCTTTTTCACAAACGCATTAACAGCATCAGTAACCATTTTTCCGGTTGCATGAGCCATTTGGGAAATGTGATCCAGCTTTTTAATATAAGGCGAATCAGCAACGTGAATGGCGATCTCTGATATGTCTAAAGCCTGATCACCGATTCGCTCCATATCCGTGATCATTTTCAGCGCTGCTGAAATCTGGCGCAGATCTCTCGCTACCGGCTGCTGCTGTACCAACAATCTTAAGCACAGAGCCTGGATTTCCTTTTCTTTTTGGTCAATTTCCCGCTCAATGCCGAGCGCTTTTTGAGCCTGCTCTTTATCCTGATCAATCAAAGCTTTAGTAGCACTGGCAATTGCCGACTCAATCAGCGCCCCCATCATAATCATCTCATTGTTTAAATGCTCTAACTGCGAATCAAAATGTGACCGCATTGCTAAAACCTCCCAGTGATATAATTCTCAGTTCTGCTGTCCTGTGGAAGAGAAAATACCTGCTCAGTGTCACCATATTCAATCAACTCACCCAGCAGGAAAAATGCGGTTTTGTCAGAGATGCGGGCAGCCTGCTGCATGCTGTGGGTAACAATCACAATAGTATAATCCTTTTTAAGCTCCATGATCAATTCTTCGATTTTACCCGCCGCAATCGGATCCAGAGCAGAAGTGGGTTCATCCATCAAAATTACCTCCGGTTCCACCGCTAAAGCCCGGGCAATGCAGAGCCGCTGCTGCTGACCTCCTGATAATCCTAAAGCGCTGTCATTCAATCGATCCTTAACTTCGTCCCAAAGGGCTGCGTTTCTCAGGGAACGCTCTACAATATCAGCCAGCACAGCCTTATTTTTAACACCGTGCAGGCGGGGGCCATAGGCAGCATTGTCAAAGATTGACATTGGGAAAGGATTTGGTTTCTGAAAGACCATTCCCACCCTTTTCCTCAGCGAACTGATATCCCTTTCCTGATAAATGTCTCTGCCATCAAGGAGCACATTGCCGCTGATCTTGCAGTTATCAATTAAATCATTCATCCGGTTTAAAGTTCTCAGCATCGTTGATTTGCCGCAGCCGGAGGGGCCGATCATCGCTGTAATCTGCCCAGCGCTGATTTCTAGATTAATATCCTTCAGCGCATGCAGATCTCCATAGAACAGATTTAAGTTTGAAACACTGAACTTACTCATTCCTTACCCTCCTAACCAAAGCGGCCTGTGATATAGTCCTCAGTGCGCTGATCCTTCGGATTGGAAAACAGCTCCTCGGTGAGAGCATACTCCACCAGCTCACCTAAAAGCATAAACGCAGTGCGGTCTGAAACCCTAGCAGCCTGCTCCATATTGTGGGATACCAAAACTACGGTGTAGTCTTCTTTGAGCGAAATCATCAGCTCTTCGATCATGCGCGTTGCAATGGGATCAAGCGCTGAAGTCGGTTCATCCATCAAAAGTATTTTCGGCTGCAGAGCAATCGCTCTAGCAATACATAAGCGCTGCTGCTGGCCGCCGGACAGCTTTACTGCTGGATCTTTCAATCGATCATGCACTTCATCCCACAGCCCTGCCCGCTTTAAACTTTCAACTGCGATCTCCATCCGCTCTCTGCTGCGTCTGATGCCGTGAAATTTCAGAGCCCAGGTAACATTATCGATGATCGACATCGGCAGCGGATTCGGACTTTGAAACACCATCCCGACCTTTTTTCTTAAACTGATTAAATTAACACCGGGAGCATAAATGCTCTCACCATCTATTTTAAGTTCTCCATCAACGGAGAAATCTACAATTCTATCATTCATGCGGTTCAAGGTTCTTAACAGCGTAGACTTGCCGCAGCCTGATGGTCCAATCAGGGCTGTGATGGAATTACTGGGGATCTCCATCGTTATTGACTTAACCGCTTCGAAATCACCATAATAGATTGATAAATCCTTTGCATTAATCGCAACTTGATTCACAGCAGCACCTCCTAGCGCTGGGTATAGCGGGACCTGGAACTGATCCGAACAATTAAGTTTAAAAGCGTTACCAGAATAATCAGGACCAGGGCACCGGACCAGGCCTGTTGGTTCCAATCTTGGAACGGAGATATGGCGTAGTTGTAAATTTGAATAGTTAAGGTTGAAATCGGACCCGTCAAGCCCTGATGCCAGAAGCGGTTGTTCAGCGCTGTAAACAGCAGCGGCGCTGTTTCGCCGGCTATCCGCGCAATTCCCAGCATAACACCGGTAAAGATTGGCGCTTTAGCAGCCCGGAGCACAATCCCGGTCACAACCCGCCAGTAGGGCTGTCCTAGGGCCAATCCTGCTTCCTTGATATTGTCAGGGACCGTCAGCAGAGCCTCTTCCGTGGTTCTGGTTAAAAACGGAACCAGCATCATGGCCAGGGCAAAGGCCCCCGCGTAAGCCGAGAAGCTCTGCATCGGCACTACCACCACCGCGTAGGCCACAATTCCGATTACTATCGATGGAACCCCCTGAAGAACATCGGCAATAAAGCGGACTGCCTTACCCAACCGAGTCTGTTGGCCGTATTCGGCCAGATAAACCCCGGCGAGAATGCCGATCGGAATTCCTAAGAGTCCCGCTAATCCTACAACGATCCCAGTCCCTACAATCGAGTTTGCCATGCCGCCTCCCGATTCTCCAACCGGTTTCGGCAGCTCGGTCAGAAACGCCCAGTTCAGATTAGAAGTTCCCTGGTATAATAAGTAGCCTGAAATACTGATTAAAGGTATAATGGTTGCAATTACACACAAGAGCGGGATCAGAGTCATTGTTTTATCAACCAGTTTGCGGCGTAAGTTCATCGTTTGCTGACCCCCTTTGTTTTTCTTGGCTTCACTGCAAGTCGGGCAATAATATTTAAGATAAATGTCACTAAGAACAGAATCAAACCGATTTCAACCAGCGCACTTAAGTGAATCGCTTCTGTTGCTTCAGAGAACTCATTAGCAATCAAACTTGCCATGGTTTGGGCAGGCATAAACAGCGACCAGTTGATCTGGGGCTGATTTCCAATTACCATCGTAACTGCCATTGTCTCTCCGAGCGCCCGCCCCAAACCAAGTATAACTGCAGCAACGATTCCAGATTTATTATAAGGAAGCACCACTCTGCGGATGGTTTCCCACCGAGTTGCTCCCAAGGCTAAGCTTGCTTCGCGCTGATGGTTCGGAACCCCGTTTAGCGCATCCCTGCTTAGGCTGGTAATAGTTGGAATGATCATGATTGCCAAGATAACGCCGGCAGCTAATAGACTGTAGCCATAGGGTGGGCCTTGGAAAATCGGAATGAAACCAAGCACATTTTGAACAACAGGCTGGAATCTGCGGATGAGAGGAATCAAGACAAACACTCCCCACAAACCATAAATAACGCTGGGGATCGAGGCCAACACTTCAATGAAAAATCCAACAATTTTCCGGATTCTCACCGGAGCAATTTCCGATAAGAAAATCGCTACTCCTAGGCTTAATGGAACCGCTATCAAGAGAGCAAGCAGCGAAGACGCAACTGTGCCGAAGATAAAAGGCAGAGCCCCATATTCTTTGAACACCGGATCCCACACATCGCTGGCTAAAAATCCTAAACCATATGCTTTGATAGAGGTCCAAGACTGGGTAATCAGCTGGTATAGAATCATTCCGGCTAAAGCCAGTACAATCAGCGCTGCACCTGTGGTCAGGAGCTTAAAGATGCGATCCACTGCTCCGCTGCTTCTCTGTTTCATAATCACTGCCACTCCTTAGTTTTAATCGTCCACTGCTATTTCAAAAATGGTTCCCCATTATAGTTCAGTTCTTTGAGCGTGCCTTCCAGCATTTCCACCACTGCGTCCGGAAGTGGAGCGTAGTGCAGTTCCTCTGCATAGCTGCCGCCATCATGAATGGCCCACCAGATAAACTCAGCTAACTTCCTGCCTCTGACTTCATCTACTGCATCTTTATAGACTAAGAGCCAAGTAAATGTTGCGATTGGATAGCTTTCTTCTCCGTCAGCGTTGACAATGGATACACGGTAGTCGGCCGGCATATCTACACCAGCAGCTGCCAGACTTGCACCTTTAAGCGATGGCAGCACAAAGTTACCCGCTTTATTCTGCATTGCAGCCTGGGATAGGTTGTTTTGGTCAGCATAAGCCTGTTCAACATATCCAATTGCACCAGGCAGCTGTTTCACCAAGCCTGCCACACCTTCGTTACCTTTGCCGCCCAAACCCACCGGCCATCTTAACGCCTTGCCTGTACCGATTTTCTCTGCCCACTCTTCACTGACACTGCTTAAATAATCACTGAATGTGAAGGTCGTGCCGCTGCCGTCAGAGCGTCTGATAACTGTAATGGCTAATTTAGGCAAGTTCAAATCCGGATTCAGCTCAGCAATTTTCGGATCGTTCCATTGGGTAACTTTACCGAGATAAATATCTGCTAAAAGGTCCCCGGTCAATTTCAATCCTGAGGAAATGCCCGGCATATTGTACACTACAGCGGTAGAACCGATTACCATCGGTATATGCAGAATCTCGCCTTCAGCCTCAGCCAGTTCTTCGTCGGTCATAGGTGAGTCACTGGCACCAAAGTCTACGGTTTTGGCTAGAATCTGCCGGATTCCCGCTCCACTGCCGATCGATTGATAGTTGATCTGGACATCAGGATCTACGTCGAGGTAGATATCGAACCATTTCGAGTAAATCGGATAGGGAAAACTGGCTCCCGCTCCATCCAGCTGCAGCGGCGCTGCCATAACCGGAGAAACCACCATCAAAATCAGTGCTAACAAGATACTGCCTGTCATCAGTTTTTTCTTAAGCATTTTTCCACTCCATTCTTGTACAGCTCATCAGCTGCTGTTGTTTGAACTATCACTTCTGATTATAAGGGTGCTGTGTAAAGGCTACCATCATAGTAAAATCAAATGTATGTAAAGTGAATCCGGGCATAAAAAAAGAACTAAAGCCTAGATTCATGGCTTTAGTCCTATTAATCGAACAAACTTCATTTGCCCGCTAAGCGCAGGCAACTGATTTCTGGATGGGTCTTTAAATACCGCAGGTGCCACAGACCCAATACCACTCCTTTGAGAATGCTGGAAATACTGATTGCCCACCAGATCCCTTCTAAGCCAAGAGCGGTAGCTGATAAAATCAGCGCTCCCGGAATCCTAAGGAAATTGAAGACAATACCTACGATTGAAGGCGGGAAGCTGTTGCCGTGGCCGATAAACGCGCCAGCTGTAACAATCTCGATGCACATTGCCAGCTGTGACAGACCTAATATTCTTAAATAAACAACGCCTTGGCTGATCGCTTCCGGTTCCGGAATGAATATGGCAAAGAGGGGCCCAGCCCCAAAAATCAGCAGTAAGGTGGCAAATACTCCAATTACCGAAATAATCCCGATCCCGACAAAATAACCTTTGTAAACCCGGTCCCATTTTTTAGCGCCGTAGTTCTGCCCGATAAAAGCGCTCATGGCAGTCTGAAACCCGCCTGCGGTCATCCAAGAAATGGATTCAATCTGAGATCCTACTTTTTGCACCGCGATTGGCAGCGGACCCCAGTTGGCAATAATCCGGGCGATTATCATGGCAATAGTAGTAAAGAAGGCGCTCTGCACAGCCATCGGCAGACCCAGCTTTACAATGCGCTTGATATAATTCCAGTCAGGTTTCGCTAGTATGCGCAGGCCGGAAAAAAGTTCCGGACGTTTCTTTGTCTGCAGGAAAAACAATACCGAAGCGATAAATTGAGCAACAATGGTGGCAAGCGCCGCCCCGGCAACTTCCATCCGGGGAATAGGCCCTAAGCCGAATATCAGAATCGGATCGAGAATAATATTGGTAATCAGACCCACCACATTTATCTTAAATGGCGTGCTGCTGTCGCCAGCGCCGTTAAAAATCGCTGTAAATACGGGATTGACTGTGAAAAACGGCATGCCTATCGAAACTATAAGCAGATAAATGCGGGCTTGTTCTTCAACAGTTGGTCCTAAGCGATAAAAACCAATCAGAGGATGCCTAAACACACTCAGCAGTGCTCCATAAATTACCGAGAGGACCAAAATCAGCTGCAGGCTGTGGCGAATAAACCGCTTTGCTTCGTCTATATCTTTTTTCCCAATCGATTGAGCGGTACCCACTTCGGCTCCAATCCTGGCAACCAAAATCACAGCGGAAGCAAGCCAGGTGAAAAAGCCAGCTGTTCCTACTGCAGCTACTGCGTCGGAGCTGAGTCGACCAACCCAAATCATGTCTGTTAAGTTGTAAGCCATCTGCACAAAGGATGTACCGATAATCGGTAAAGCAAGCTGTATCAATCTGCGCAGGATACTGCCTTCAGTTAAGTCAATCGCTCTGCTCATATCTGTCTCAGCACTCCATATTCATTAGTATACTTTCTCTATGATAGCATAGAAGCAGTCAGCCTGCATCATCAATTTATACCCACATTTTTGTGATATAATTAAGCGAAATGCTTCAGCTGTTAGGAGGATAAAATTGCAGTTTGAGCCGGTAAAAGGATTTGGTATTCTGCTTCTTTACTTTGTAGTCTGCGCCGCAGCAGCTCTGGCCCTGCGCCGCTTCATTTCTATGCCCAGGGAAGTTTTCCGCAAACTGCTCCACACCATCCTCCTCGGTTCAATCCTGGTTCTCACCCACGCTTTTCAAACATGGTGGTACGCAGCCTTTGCCTCAATCTTATTTATGCTGATGGTATTCCCTATCCTTGCTGCCGCTGAGAGCATACCCGGGTACTCGCAGCTGCTTGTTGAGCGCAGTAATGGTGAGATAAAGCGCAGTTTGGTAGTTGTCTTCAGCATGTTTGCTGTTTTAATCACTTTGTGCTGGGGATTGTTGGGAGAGAAATATCTGGTGCGGGCGTCGGTTTTTGCGTGGGGTTTTGGTGATGCCGCCGCAGCATTAGTAGGAAAGCGGTACGGGAAAAATTTTATTGAAGGCAGGCTGGTTGAAGGGCGGAAGAGCCTTGAAGGCACGCTGGCTATGTTTGTTGTGGCTTTTTTTACTATTTTAGCAGTGCTGATCGCAAACAGCGCCGTGGTGTGGTATGGGTATCTGCCAACGGCCGCAGTTACCGCTGCGGCGTGCGCGGCCGTTGAACTTTATACTAAGAATGGGATGGATACGCTGACCTGTCCGCTGACAGCAGCCGCTGTCCTAATCCTGCTGATCCGATTGTGGGGGGTGTAAGTAATGAAACAAAAAGGTGAGCGCACGCTCCTTGCATCGGTTCTGCTAAGTTCACCGGGACCTCTGGTGCTGGGCATTGCCTTATTATTCGGACGTTCAAGCACGCAGATCGCGGATTTTGTTCGCCGCACTGCAGAACTCGGTGCGCTTATTGTATCGTTGATTGTTTTCCGAATCGTTCATAAAGATGCTGAGCCTGATCCTGAGCGCAAAATTAGGCTGGAAAACTTAGCTAATCTCAGCGTTGGTACAGCGATGTGCCTCTCTGGCGCAGCCATGCTGCTGATTGCTTTTCTATCTGTTGAAGCTGAAAAAGGTAACGTGATTCCGGCAATGGTGATTGCTTGCTTAGGAGTGATTACTAACTCATTCTTCTGGCTCCGCTACCGCAAACTTAATCGGGAGCAGCCCAATGCAATCCTCTCGGTGCAGAGCAAACTATATCTGGCAAAGTCAATTGTAGACAGCTGCGTGGTGCTATCTCTGGCATTCATTACCCTGGCTCCAGCATCCTCCCTCACCGGCTATGTAGATCTGGGCGGTTCAGTGGTTGTTGCTGGATATCTAATCATCAATGGAGCTGGCACAATCCGGGAACGCCAAAAAACAGAGGCGGAACATACTTAGCTTTTTTTATCAATAACCTAATGAAATAAATCTATTATATGCTATAATAATTTGGTCAGAAAAGAACCGCGGAATTATGACCCACAATTATAGAAAGGAATTTGCCTGTGAATCCTATTTTAGGGCCTAAAACATTAACGGATTATATCCTCAATCAAACTGCTGCAAAGAGTAAAAAAAGTAATCTTACTTTACTTCTGCAGGGAATCCTTGCGGGCTTATATATTGCCATCGGTGCAGTAGGAAGCATAAAAGTTTCGGCTAGTTTCTCAGCCCCCGGGTTAGGTGATTTTCTGGGAGCCGTGGTCTTTCCGGTAGGAATTATAGCGATTATCGTGATGCAGGCAGAACTGTATACGAGTAACTGCATGATCATGGCTTCGGTATATGCTGGTCAGTCTAAGCTGAAACAGATTGTGAAGATCTTGTCCTTGATTTTGTTTGCTAATTTGCTGGGAGCAGTTATTGCTTCTGGATTGACAGTTACATCGGGACTGTTTAACGAAACTGCGGTCAATTTATTGACAGACAAAGCTATCTCTAAAACCACTATGCCAGTGGGCCAGTTATTTGCCAGTGCAGTTTTTTGTAATATTATTGTGTGCACAGGGGTATGCCTAGCATACGGAGCTAAAGATGAAATTGTTAAGATTATTACCCTCTGGCTGGCAATAACAGTATTTGTTCTTAGTGGAACAGAGCACGTTGTCGCCAACATGTATTATTTATTTGCAGCATTATTCTACGGTGGAGCCGTTTCTGCTAAAGGAATTATCTATAATCTCCTCGTATCTGGAGTTGGCAACTTCATTGGTGGTGGAGTTGTTGTGGCAAGTATCAACTATTTATTAGCTTATAAAACTCAAGGCAGGGATTAAAACGCAAAGGTACGCTCCATGGAGGATGGCGTACCTTTTTATATATCTTAAATCAACACTTCCAGCAGATAAAGAATGACCACAAACGAGAAATTGATAGCTGTAAACTTAATCAAATAGGGTTATGGTGAGACTTCTGGATGCGAGATTTACAGCTGCTTTCTTTTGAAAATAAATACTGAGGCTGTGAGCAGAGCAAGGGCTGCAGTTACTGTAATGCCAATCGCCATATTTAGAGAGGAGAGCTTGATTGAATCAGTGATCAGCTCCATATTTTTGCCCGCAAGGGACAGAGGATTATATTTGGCTGCTTTGGGGAAGATGTTGATGATTGTTAAGCAGACAACTGCTCCACCGGTTAAAAGCAGCGTACCGTAGCTGCTTTTAACCAGTGTTGACGCCCACAGCAGCACAGCTAATAAAAAGGCTCCAAACAGCCACAGGCAGAATACTGCCGCAAATAAGTTTGCCGATAACTCATCAGCAAACAGAAACTCAGTATAGCCCCAGGTGGTAACAAACGCCACAGCCAGGCTGGCTGTCCAAATAGTCAGCATCGCCGCGTATTTGCCCACAATTACCGCTGTGCGGGACAATCCTTTGGTCAAAAGATTGATCAGAGTACCTTTAGTCAGTTCAGATGAAAGCACCCCGCTGAAAACCAGCGCAGTTACAATCAGGCCCATCTGCGTTACGTTTTTATAAAACTGGGCCCACGCATCAATCGATGACGGTTCCGGAAGGCTGATCATCACCCCTTCCGGCATAAATCTGTCTAAAAGGTCCGGAGTCAATTTAGCTGTGAGTGGATTCATCATACCGAAGATGAAAAAGACAATCAGCATAATCAAGAGCTTATAAGTCCTAGCGTGCTCAATCAGCTCTTTCTTGTAAAAAACTGGAAAATGGCTCACTGGACCACCTCCGCAAACAAGTTCTCCAGCGTTGGTTCTACCACTTCAAATCTTTCCGGTGTCATTTGTTTCTCAGCCAGCAGATCAATCAAAAACTGGCCGTTAAGTGCTGCGTTTTCAATAGTAATTGCAATCATGTTGTCCTCACGGGTTGCAGTTACACCTTCCTGCTGCAGCTTATCACTGGCAGCAAACTCGGCAGCCTCCTCCGAATCCGCAAACTTGATTTCATAACTGTTGCGCTTGTACTGCTTTTGAATTTCGCTGATCGTCCCGGATAAAACCAGCTTACCCTGATCCAGCACAGCGATTTGATCGCAGATTCTTTCTACATCGGACAAGATGTGGGTGGAAAATACTACTGTTGTTTGGCCTTTAATCGAAGCTAAAATATCTAAGATCTGCTTTCTGCCGATTGGATCCAGAGCTGATGTAGGCTCATCACAGATCAAGAGTTTCGGTTCATTGAGAAGGGCCTGGGCAATGCCCAGCCGCTGCTTCATCCCCCTAGAAAAACCGCCGATTCTGCGGTTAACATCTTTAAGTCCAACCAGTTCCAGCAGCTCTTCACTGCGCTTTTTAATCTTCCCTGCCGGAAGTCCGGTAATCTCTCCGCACAGCCTTAAATACTCCATTGGCCGCATATACCCATAAAACTCCGGTACATCCGGAAGAAATCCGATGTGGCGGTTGGTTCTGGTGTCGCCGTAGATTACTGGCTCGCCGCAGACCGTGACGCTGCCGCTGTCAGGTTTTAATAACCCAACCACGTTTTTCATAGTGGTGGTTTTGCCTGCGCCGTTTTTCCCAACAAAACCGAAGATTGAGTTTTCCGGAACAGCCATGGTAAACCCTTTCAGCACCTCATGGCTGCCAAAACTCATCCTCAGATCATTGATTTCTAGAACATTCATTACTCCTCACCCCGTCCAAAAACAAAATAGACAATTGGACCAATGATCTGGATGAAGAGCACAATAGGAATCCAAAAAGCGCGGGTACCGAAGCGGTAGTTCCGGTGCTTCAGCACATGGGTTAAAGCAGCAATCATCAGAACTACTTCAGCGATGATTAATGGGACCAGAAACGGCCAGTATTCCTTTAAAACATCCACACGACCACCTCATTTTTTAAAATTTTGCTCCAGTCTGCTGACCAGATTCTTGAACCGATGGTTGGTGCGAAGACGGTCAAAAGCGGGGTTTTTAATAAGTGAGTCCACCATATCGCTTTTTAAAACCATCTCGTTACGCGGAGGCTTCACACCTAAATCTAATTCGCTGAACCAATTGCGCACCTTATCAAAAAACTCGTCGCCTTTAAACTCCAGCGGGTATATGTCTGAACAGACCAGATTAACAAACCTCTCCACTAGATCCAGCGCTTGATCTTCAGCCCCAATCACAGCATAACCTTGAGCGCAGGTGTGGTACACCCCAAAGAGGATGGCCGGATGGAGACTTTCAATCTTAAACAGATCAATTAACCCGAGAGTTCTTTCCACTATCTGGTTGTATCTGTCATAATCATCGGTATTCAACATCAGGTAATTCGGAATGTCGCCTAAAATTCCCATCAGATGCCGAAATATGCCTACTTGGGTTGTTTCTTTTGCCCGCTCAACATTACCGGTCAGATAGTACGCTGAGGCTAAAACCACTTCCTCACCGAGAACAGGGTCATTTACACCCTGCATCAAATCGATTACTGCCGCCGGATTGCCTAAATTCAATTCGCAGAGCGCTTCAATCATCACGGCCTGCTTCACAACAGCTACATCCTGGCTCTCTTCCTTAATTTTTACACAGAGGTTTCTTACTTGAAGCTGAAGCTCGGTCTGCTCATCCGGACTTGGAGCCAGATGCAGGTGATTGATTAAGAGCACGCACATCTGCAGCAGCAGGGGATAGCAGGAAAAATACTTTTTGATTATCTCATTGCACTCATCCAATACAGTATCAAACGGCAGTTCCGAAAACTTAGCTGACAAACAGTGATACAGCCTGCGGATATCTTCCTTGGTCATCCACGGCTCATAGCCGATTAGTTCATCGATACTGATGTTAAAATATGCTGCTAAATGCGGTAAAAGAGTTATATCAGGGTAACTCTGCCCGGTTTCCCATTTCGAAACAGAAGCTTTAGAGACTCCGATAAACTGCGCTAATTCCTCCTGGGTGACTCCTTTGGCTCGACGTCCCTGCAGAATCGCCCGGGCAATATTGATTTCTTTCATGCAGTTCACCTCTGATTTTATTATACAATTCTTCACTGAACTAAACAATGGAACAGCAGTTGACTTTGGTTGACAAAATCAACTGCCGGTTAATCAGAACAATTAAAAAAAAGACCGCAGCTGCGGTCTAATTTTTACTATGCATTTACAGCAAGCCGTGTTAGTGTTCCTGCTGGTTCATTCAACTCTTTCAGTTCAATTTTGTTCATCCGGCAGAAATAATTCAGGAAGTTCTGGACAAACTGCTTCTCCTTGGGGTCCTCTTTCAGAGCAATCAATGCCTGCAGCATCTGAGCTACCCATTCATTATTCATATAGCGATTGCGCCCGGCGTTCCACGTCATTTTATCCGGATATCTTTCATTGTAATAGTAGTTCCAGAACAGGAGCTGCTGCGACTCCTCTTCAGTTAGGCGGATTCGGTAGCTGGAGTGAGCGGGAATATAGCCATCCTCAGACAGCTTACCAATGTAGTCTTCTGCGACCATAAATATCCCCACAACTCGTCTGGTCTCTTCCGGCTGATCAGATTCTCTATGAGTGATTACACAGGCGCTGTTAGGATATAAGCGGGAAAGGCGGTTCGGTTTACCTTTGTTTGCGCCGCTTTTGCGCACACCTGTGAAAATTCTCCACTCCGAGAAAACCTGTTCCTGCTCCTCCGGTTCAATCCAGAAGGCAGCCTGGCTGGAAGGCGAAATTCGATTGCTTTTGATCAACTTTTCCAGTTCTAAAGCACGTTTCCGCTCTTCATATTCCAGCTCGCGCTGTTTCTGCAGCTCCATTTCTTCCGCTCGTCTTTCTTCCTCGATCTCCTGCTTAACTTCCTTGACAGCTTCTGCAACTTCGCGGTCAACCAGAATCAGGTATTTTCCGAGAGCATCCGGATAAAGGAACTTCTTGTTCACCGACCCAAAGTTTACCTCGATCCAGGTATCCGAAACCTCCACTACTGTCCCCGTGCCAAAAGTTTTATGAGTCACCTGCTGATTTAACAACTCCATTAGTAATTCCCCCGTATCTAATACGTATAAAACCGCAACATCCTGAGTATAGTTGCGGTAACTTATTTATATAATAACACAACTAAAACAAAAATGCAAATTTAAGTATTGACACAGCACAGCGACAAGTGTATAATGTTTATTTTGCGTAAAATAGGTGGTTATCAGTTTTTCTGGTGATTAAATGTCCAGCCGTGATCATCATGATAAATCATTAGTTTTGTCATTCCTCCATCGATCGTTATGTTCTCACCGGTAATGAATCCCGCCCGATCGCTGCAGAGAAACATTACCATGTGAGCGATATCTTCAGGTCGCCCGATCCTGCCGGCTGGATGCTGTTTCCGGTCTGGTTCGCTGAACTCGGTGTTGGTGGTATCAATCCAGCCCGGACTGATGGAGTTGACCCGCACCCGGTCTGCCAGGCTTGCCGCTAAGGCGTGAGTCAGTGCTGCGATGCCGCCTTTAGCAGCTGAATAGCTTTCTGTGCCCGGCTGGCTCATGCGATCTCTTGTAGACGAGATATTAACAATCGCTGCTCCTAGATTGAAATAATCCTTAAATAGCTTAGTGAGCATAAAAGGCGCTGCTACTCCTACCCGGAGCACATAGTTAAAATCTTCGTACGAACAGGTTTCCAGTCCACCCCGTGATAAGCAGGCGTTATTAATCAGAAAGTCAATTCTGCCATAATCTCCGATTACCTTATCGGCAAAAGCCCGCAGCGTATTTTCATCAGCAATATCACCTACGAAATAATCGTTAGGGAGCAGGTCAATGGTGCAGACATGAGCACCTGCTTTTCTGAACTGTTCGCAGATAGCTTTCCCGATACCCCTCGCTCCTCCGGTTACTACAGCCACTTTACCAGTAAACATATCGATCCTCCCATCTATTTTCATGATAATCAATTCGCCATTAATCAGCGAAAGCCTTGGGACTTAAGCCCAAGGCCTACTGCTATTTTTGATAAATATCTACGTTACTGAAGCTGGCGCTGACAGTGACCTGATTTTTCCCATCACCGATTTTTCCTTTTGCATTAATCAAACTTTCCCCGGTCTCCTGCCGTTCTAAATCCACATTTCCGGAAAGCACGCCAAAATCCACTTCAACATTAAAAGTAAAACCGCTTGACTCTGGGGCGAGGTAAAGCTCTAGATTAGAAAAGTTGTTCTCCGAGTACAGGCTGCCGCCAAATTGATCGAATTCTACATTGGAAAAGTCAAAACTTCCACCAACTGAACCGATAAGATTTTTAGCTGTTACTGAGCTGAAACCGGCCCAGATCTGCACTGCCCCAGTTAAATTTTCTAAATGAACCTTATTGTACTCAGCATCCACTGCTAAAGCCATATTCTTCGGCATGGTAATCTCGTAATTGACTTTAACATTCTTGATCTCCTTAGGCCTTTGTGGCTCAATCAGGCGCAGTTCAGCGCGGTTGTCGGTTTGCTCAACCTGCAGGGTTAAGCTTTCAGCATAGGCCTGGGCTTCCTCCTCGGTTTCTGCGCTTACAGTTATGCTGCCTGTAATCGTGATCTGATCTGTATCAGCACCGTATACATTGGTTTCGCCCATATCATTAATCACGGACAACTCTTTGATACCATCAATGGGAACAACCAAGGCCTGAGATTTAGTATGCGCGGGATATCGATCGCTGTCATTAATACTAATTTTAAACTCAAAACCGCTGATGCCTCTATCTGCGCCGCTGATCAAGTTATACCGGAGATCGATACCTGCCAAAACGGTAAGCACCGCCAATACAATTATAACAATCCTCCTGTTTCGCACAACCAGCCCTCCCTTTATTCGTCAGTTTCTACCCAGTTTTCCAACAGCCATGAGCTTAAGATAAACAAGCCGATAGTAGCCAACCAGCTGCCAATTTTTGCGGAGTAGTCATAAGCGATCTCTGGAGAATAATCTGTAAGTCTCGCAATAACATCCAGCCTAAAAAGTCGATCAATCTGCAGATGTGGAACCCAGCCAAACAGCGGCTGTAATATAATGCCGATTCGCTCCACCAGCCAGGATCCGATAAACATAGTCCAGAGCGCCACTAATCCCCGGAATCTACCGACCAGTTTTCCGACTATAAATGCCAGCTGCACAAAGATAACAAAACTCGAAAACAATGCCACAGCGCCTAAATACAGCAGAATACCATTCCTGATCAGCCAGTTTAAAGGCACTGCCTTAAGCAGGTAACCGTAGCTGTCATTGATCGGACCATAGAACAATACCAGCACCGAACCAACAAACACTGCTAAAACAGCGGTAAACTCAATTAAAAGTGCGACCAACTTCGAAAGCATGATCTGCCATCCCGGTACCGGAAGCAGCAGCATTGTATAAGTAGTCTTTTCCCGCCACTCAACCCTCAGTGTCTGATAGGTCTGCCACATCAACCAGATCGGCAGAAACGTCAGAGGTACGAACATCAGGGCAAAAGCTGCCCGGATCGGCCAACCAGCTTGGTACCGATAACGCAAAAATGTAATCCAAACAACAGCTAAACCAGAGTTGAACAGAATCGGAAGCTTACTTGTCTCTAAGTCTTTGCGGAGCAAGCTGAAAAACCTTTTCATCAGGCGTATACCTCCTTGAACAGCTCATTCATGGACTTGCTGTGCTTAATCCTCAATTCTTCCGCACTGCCGCTGAGATACACTTGACCTTCGCTTAAAAAGATTACCGAATCATAAAGGCGCTCTGTTTCATCAACAGCGTGGGTAGAAAGAATCATGGTCTGATTATCACTGCGGAATTGGCGCACAATACCCTCCACAATCCGATCCCGCGATGATGGATCAATTCCTGATAGGGGTTCATCCAAAAGCACCAGCTCGGAGCTGCGGGCCAGACCAACAACCAGCTTTAAGCGGGCGCGCATCCCTTTTGATAAAGCGCTCACTTTTTTCTTCGGATCCAGGCGCATAAACTCCAAAAGTTCCTGCTCCCGCTCCTTCTGCCAATCACTGTAAAACGAAGCCATAAAATCTAAGGTTTCTTGAATTGTCATCCAGCTGTAGAGGTGGTCAATTTCTGGAACAAATGCAGTTACTGCTTTGGTCTTTCGTGACGGTTTAACGCCATTAATGGTTACCTGTCCGCTGTCGGGCTGTACCAAACCGGCAATGCATTTCAACAGCGTCGATTTCCCGCTGCCGTTTGGTCCCAAAAGTCCCCAGATTTCTCCCCGGGTAATCTTGAGGTCAATGCCAGCAAGCGCATCAACCCCCGGGTAGCGCTTTTTCAAACCGGTAATCTCCACGATGTATTTAGAATCAGTCATTCCCATTCACCTCACGTTCGAAATAATCGGCTTTTTTCTCCAACTCCATCCTCACCATAGCTAGGATATTTTCCTCGCTGCACCCTAAAGCGCACATTGAACGAATAAAATCCTCAACCAGCTTAGTAAGCATTTCTGTTCTCGTCCTTTCTACAAGATCAGGATCTCGGCAGATAAATGTCCCCTGCCCGCGGAGTGTTTCTACTAAACCTTCAAGCTCCATTTCCCGGTAAGCCCGCTGGACTGTATTGGCGTTTACATGCAGATCAGCTGCTAAATCCCGCTGGGAAGGCAGCTTATCCCCTGCTGCCAGTGCACCTGTAGCAATCTGCCGTTTGATTTCATCAATAATTTGTAAGTAAATCGGCACTGACGGGTCAAAGTCTATGCGCAAATCAGCACCCCCCAACTACAATCATAGTGCACTAGCTGCCTAGTGCACTATTAATATATTATCAATTCCCTGGAAAGTCAACCCTATTTTTCAATATTTTTTCCCTGCATTAAAGGGATGAGGCGCGGTAATAGCTAAATTGATTGCTGCAGGAGTGTGATAAAAATGATCAGCGAGCAAATAAAGCAGGAGCTGCTTCAATATGTGGAACCTGAAAAAGCAGAGTTCTACCCGAGGTTCTTTCAGACTGGGGAAGGTGGATATGCAGAAGGAGATCAGTTTATCGGTGTGCGAGTTCCCAACCAGCGGCGAGTTGCAAAGAAGTATTTCCAGAAGATTTCCTTAGACGAGCTTAAGCGGCTACTCCATGATCCGGTGCATGAGTACCGCTCCACTGCCCTGATTATCCTGGTCCATAAGTTCCAAAAAGCAAAGCTGGACGATGAGCAGGCCGAGATTGCCAAGTTTTACACGTCCAATCTCGACTATGTCAACAACTGGGATTTAGTGGATGTTTCTGCTGATAAAATCCTCGGCGCATATCTTTTCGACAAAGACCGCTCTCTGCTCTATGAGTTGGCAGAGTCGGGCCATCTTTGGAGGCAGCGAACAGCGGTTATCGCAACTTTTTACTTTATTAGACAGAACGATTTCGGCGATACACTTAAGCTGGCTGAGAGGCTGCTTGATCACGAACATCATCTGATTCACAAAGCAGTGGGCTGGATGCTGAGGGAAATTGGCAACCGCGATCCCGTAGTAGAACTAGAATTTCTGGAAAAGCATTACCGCCAGATGCCCCGCACCATGCTTCGATACGCTATTGAGAAGTTTGAACCGAAGCTGCGGCAGAAGTTCCTCAAGAAAACTTGATAAACGTGATTGACAGCACACCTGCTATCTGCTAAAATTGATACGTAGTCGATATCTCCGAATACTCAATGTGGTAGTGGGGGAACCGCTTTTTGGGGTGAATCTTGGCAGTAAGAGGGGCAACTTGGTCGCCCTAACCCGTCAGCTAACCTCATAGGAGTGAACCAAGCGTATGATAGGTGTTTTCCTATTGTGCGCTTTTTTTTGCGCCCAACTATAGATTACTAATCGGAGGTATCGTTATGGGAACATTATTGAAACTCAGCATCGTACTAGTCGCAGGACTTATCGGCGGGCGGACAGCCCGCTTGCTCAAGCTGCCGAATGTGACCGGTTACATAGTAGCCGGGCTGCTTGTTGGTCCCTCATTTCTGCACGTAATTACTGCTCAGGACAGCGTTTCGCTGGGAATCATCAGTGAGTTTGCTTTAGCGATCATTGCCTTCAGCATCGGCAGTGAATTTGTCATAAAAGAGATTAAGAAAGTGGGAAAAGCAGTAGTAATTATCACCATCGCTGAAGTGATTGGCGCTGTATTTGTGGTTTTTGGCATTATGTACTTCTTATTTAAGCAGTCATTTGTGTTCAGTATTGTAATTGCGTCCATGTCTGCCGCTACCGCCCCGGCAGGGACAATGATGGTAATCAACCAGTACCGGGCCAAAGGACCATTAACCAAAACTATACTCCCGGTGGTTGCCCTCGATGATATCGCCGGAATTATGGTTTTTGGTATTGCCATGTCCATTGCCCAGCTGGTATCCGGGTCAGCTCAGGTTTCCTTTCTCGGCATGATCGGTCGTCCCTTGATCGAAATTGTCGGTTCGTGTCTTCTAGGATTGGTTTGCGGCCTCATTTTAGCATTTTTCACCAAGAAGGCGGATGATAATGAGGAACTGCTGATGATGGTTTTGGCAGCAATAGGTGCAGCCACAGGACTCGCTGTTCTGCTGAACCTGTCGTCACTGCTTGCCTGCATCGTGGTGGGAACTGTTGTGGCAAACCTGTCGCCTCGCGCCACAAGATCATTTGCAGCGATCAACCAGTTTGCTCCACCAGTTTACCTTCTGTTCTTTACCCTGGCAGGTGCCAGTCTTGAACTATCGATCTTAAAAACAGTAGGACTTTTGGGAGTGGCCTATATTTTGGCTAGAGCTGCCGGAAAAATTCTCGGCGCCTGGATCGGTGCAAAAATTGTCAAATCAGAGCCTGCTGTGGCAAACAACTTAGGATACGCACTTTTGGCTCAGGGTGGAATCTCTATCGGATTGTCGATTTTAGTCAGGCAGCAGCTGCCTGAGTTGAGCACAGCGATTACAACCATCATCATGTTTGCGGTCTTGATTTATGAAATCGTCGGACCGATCCTGGCTAAAATTGCACTCCAGCGTGCAGGGGAAATTAATCCCCATGCGAAACAATTAATGGTAGAATAGACCTAACAACAGGCTGATTATATAAATAGTCAAAGGAGACGATCCAAATGTATGCTCTGTTTATTGTGCTGAATGAGGTTGACTATTTGGACACCATCCTGGAGAAATTTCTGGATGTAGGAGTAAAAGGCGGAACAATTCTTGACAGTCAGGGAATGGCCGGCGCTATGGCGGACCGCAATCTACCTTTGTTTGGTTCGTTAAGGACATTATTTGACGATGCTAGGCCTTTTAATAAAACCATCTTTACTGTGATTCCTAATGAAGAGCTGTTAAATAAAGCAATTGCAGCCGTAAATGAAATTGCTGAAAGTATCGGAAAACCAAGTGTCGGATTCATGTTTACGATGCCTGTCAGCGGAGTATATCCGTTAGGAACAGGAAGCGAATAGACTAAGCTTAAAACCGCAGGATAAGACTTCCTGCGGTTTTTGCTTAGATTCTTGTTGTAAATCTGAACCTCTTCTTGTGATTTTCTATCTATAGGAGCCTGGAAAAGTCCGCTCCAAATCAACAGCTAAATCAGGAAATGTAATTGCCCAGGCTTGATCAGGTATTTTGTAGGTAAGATGTTCGCTGATATCGTGGTCATCAAATGTATAAACCGTTACCGCTTTATTTTTAGGATCCACAATCCAATACTCCTTCACACCGCCAACCATATATAAATCCAATTTTTTAATCAAATCATTGCGCCGGGTGCTCTCCGACAGTATCTCCGCAACCAGTGTGGGTACACCTTGGTAATTCCCATCTTCGTCAAGGTTTTTGTCCAAATCGCAGATTACCATGATATCCGGCTGAACAACATTTATATCCCTTTCTGAGCGTTTAATCCTTATGTCATAAGGTGCTGTCAACACAGTGCAGTCAGTATCATCAAAGTACTGATAAAATGAAACCAAAATCTCAGTCAGAGCTAATTGATGGTCTAGTTTAGGTGAGGCAAGCAGGTAGATTTCACCATCAATATACTCGTAGCGCGCTTCGGTGTCCTTGGTTAGTGCAAGAAACTCCTCATAAGTGGCTTTGCGCAGTCCGTAACTACCAGACAAAGCCTTTTCTGCTACTAAATCGGAATCGACAGCTCCACCGGATCCAACGCCAGACAGTACCGCTGCCACCTGCCCGTTTCGGGTAATCAGAATATCCTGCTCTTGGGCGAGCAGTAAATACCTGCCAAAGTTATTCTGCATCTCTGTGGATGTGACTTTCAGCATCAGAACCTCTCCTCCTCTGTTAGCTAATTTAGCTAATATTATTTTATCACAAATAGGTCTGCAGTCAAAAAAGCTTCTGCAGATTTTTTCAAATCCGCAGAAGCCTTATTAGCGGTGTTATCAGCTGTTTGCCTTCGTTAATCTCATTAATACCGCTCCATGAGCAGGCACATTTCGAGTCACAACCTCGGTGGCAGCAGTTTTAAGATCTTCCCGCGCCCACAGATCCCGAACCACATATGTTCCCGCTAGATCTAATTGGGACAAATCGGTGGAAATATCAGCTGCCTGATCGGTAAGATTGAAGTGAGCTAGATAAATCTCACCCTCCTCACCTAGTGCGGTCCAGGCAGCAATATCATCTCTCCGGTACAGCTGGCGGTTGGAGTGGCTGCAGTTAGTAATTTTCAGCACTTCTTCATTGGTTAGAAGCGATGTTGTCCACTCATCATTGTAGCGCAGATCCCCGCCAAACATCAGCGGCGAGCGCATCATCGCCCACAGAGTCATGAGGGTAATCTGCTCCTCTCTGCTAAACCGTGTATAGCGGTCGCCCCAGGCGCTTCTAATTCCGATCCGGCCTAAGGGCAGCATATCAGCATCAGGCCAATGTCCCGGTCCAATGTAGTCACTCCAGGCATCAGCCCGTTCAAACATGCCGTAAAGCAGGTCCCAGCGATCCCAGAAATCATCGGTCATGCGCCAGAGATTGGCGTGCTTGGAAACATGCTCGCCTTCAGCTACAGGAGTCGGTCCCGGCGAAAGGCTGAGCACCATAGGGCGTCCAGAGTTGTCAATTGCGCTGCGGATCAACTCAATTTCATCTTTGCGGTAAGGGCGGGAGATGTCATCAACCTTGACATAATCCACACCCCACTCAGCATAGAGCTGGAAGATTGAATTATAGTACTCCTGAGCGCCAGGTTTAGATGGATCAACTCCGTACATATCAGTATTCCAGTCGCAGGTGCTGCTGGTATCAGCGATATCAGCTGCGGTATAGTCTGTTCCCAAAATCTTTGTATTTTGAGCTACCGCTTGGCGGGGAATGCCCCGTAAGATATGAATACCGAATTTTAGTCCCAAGCTGTGGATATAATCTCCCAGCGGTTTAAAGCCCTGACCCTCAGCAGCGCTTGGAAAGCGGTTGACAGCCGGCATCAATCGTGAGTAGTCATCCATCACCAGTGGAGCGTGAGGATTGTACTGATCGCTTTTAGCATTCGGTTCATACCACTGAATATCTACTACGACATACTCCCAACCGTACTGTTTTAAGTTTTTAGCTATATAATCCGCATTAGCCCTAACTTCATCCTCCCGCACGCTTGCGCCGTAGCAGTCCCAACTATTCCAACCCATCGGCGGGGTTTGAGCCAGTTTGATTGCCATACCTGCTCCTCCTCTCGTTAGTTTGTGATTTTATCACTGATGCGGTAATAGTCGAAATCGACATATCCACCGGTATTTTTTGTTGCGTAGTTAAACAGGGCAAACCTGTACCCCATAAAATGGGGCAGTGTGTACAGCATTTTAATAGATCGGCCGATCGGTTTCCAATTACGTCCATCAAGGCTGTAGTAGAAATAGGCTTGATCTTTGTGTTCTCTAAAGTCACACTCGATTTTTAAGTAAACGCGGTCTTGAGTTAGCTCAACTGCTTCCACTTCTTCCGGTATTTCTTGAGTGCCATCTACCATAACAAGCGACTTCCGTGACTCTGACATCTTTACTGCTGCAAAACCATAGTGATTCTGCAGAACCCCCAGACCTGCAAAGTCGCCATCCCGCATGCCGCTGGTTTCCACAGCAATTACTCCCGAACACACGGGGCCAAAAGTCCGCTGAGTCAAGCTGTTTCTTGCCTCCAGAAAACCGCTGCAGACATGCCCAGTTTTAAGCCTTAGGCAGCCCGGACGCTCGCTTAAAGACCAGAATCTGTGATCAGGGTTGTGGTTCCACTGCCAGACTAAAGGAAGCTGAGAGTTGTCCCCCTGATCGAATTCATCAGAGGACACGATTTTTAGCTCGGCCTTGGCTGCGATATCTAGTTCTCTGGGAACATGGCCGTCAATGCCAAACACCGGCCAATCATCTTCCCATCTCACCGGAACTAAATAGGGGATTCTGCCAACTGCGCCCCGATCGCCAAAGAGAAGGGCATACCATCTGCCGTCCGGCGTATCGACCAGCCCACCCTGGGCAATGCCGGCGTCCTGGAGCACCACTCTCCCTTCCCACGGACCAGTAATGTGATCGGCCCGGAAGCAGAGCTGGGTTCGCATACCGCCTCTTGGCCATGTAATTAAAAATATGTAGTATTTTCCGTTAATCTTACGGATGTGGGCCCCTTCCGCCGGCAGTCCAATATTGGGTCCAGCAACTGCGCTGGAGTTGGGGATTATTACTTGATTTAAACCATCCGGTTTGATTGCACCCGCATCCGCAGTTAATTCCAAAATCTTGATATCGCCGCCCCCATAAACGAGATATACCCGGCCATCATCGTCAAATAACAGCGACATATCATGGGTAAACTCTATTTCCGATTTATCCCATGGTCCCGCTTCGATATCTTTAGTTTTATAGATGAAAGTCCTGCCGGCAGTTTGGGAGCTGAAAGCCACATAATACATGCTGTTGTGGTACCGCAGGCTGCTGGCCCACGATCCGATTCCATATTCATTTTGGCCATTCGCCAGCTGCTGCCGGTCATCATCGCCCAGCACATCATACACATAATTGACAATTTCCCAGTTGACAAGATCCTTCGACTTCATGACCGGTACACCGGGATTCATATGCATGGTAGTGCTGGTCATGTAATAGGTGTCCCCCACGCGAATAACACTGGGATCAGGCACATCAGCCCAAATAATGGGATTCCTCGCATTTACACCCACTGGCCTGCCTCCTTCCTGCTCAAATCAGTCAAAATCGGTTATGACCATAAGCTTGTCGAAAATCCCACCGACCCAGCTCCGCCCTCTATTGGCAAACTTAACAGTAATTTTGGTTTTGCCTTCAATCCATTCAGCCGGTATCTTGTACTGAACATCGTAAAACCCAGTGGGAGTTTTGGCTTGAATAGTCTCCTCAACTAAAAGCTGATCATCGATATAGATGTTAAAGGTCCTGCCGGCATCGCCGCTGTAGTATTTCACGCAGAGATAGTTATTGATCTCTGGATTAACTGCTAAATCATAACTGAACCAGCCTTCTCCATCAGATTCTCCGTACACATGGCGGAGGTTGAAGCCGCCGAATGATCCGCCGGAGGAATTGCCCCGCAGATTATGAGCAGCTTCATACTGATCATTGGTAATCTGCACCATATCGATGGTGGCTGCTGCTAGTTTTGCTGCTCTTGCTTTGGCTTCCAGAATTTCTTTTAATACCGGCGAATTGGGAGTGAGCAGATGGAAATAGATGCCGTACCGCTCCTTGTACTCTGAGAAATAAGGGATAAATCTAAAGTTATCGTCTTCATCAGTACCGCGTAGAGTAAACTCCAATTTACCTGGTGTTTTCACCAAGTTAGCTCTAATATTAGCAAGCCAGTCTTCAACAGTTCCCTCTTGAATCACAATATAATCCTTAATATCCGCTTCCACATCCTCAGGCAGTGTCGGTTTAACAGAGAACCAGTGCGGTTCAATGATCATCTTCTCACCGCCAAAGCGGGTGCAGAGCACCAGCGGTCCATAGGTAAAAGCAGCAGCGTTTGGATTATCTGGCAGTCTGGATACCTGCACTTCCAAGGGCAGTTTAAGTTCGATTTGATCGCCTTCCTGCCATTCTTTTGCCACAGCTAAGTAACCATTAACCACTTCAGCTGCAGTAATTTCGCCGTTTATTCTCACTGTTACCTCTTGATCGGCCGCCGTCCACTCCGGCACACGGAACTTAACTGTAAACCTTTCCGGAGGCGCGCTGTCGATCGTAAATATAACAATGTCATTTTCCGGGATTTGAGACTGCTGTGTCAGCTTCAATCCTTTGGCTTTCCAGTTAAGAGTTGAACTGATATAGAGATTTACATAAAGCTCGTTGTCTGTATAGAAATAAATGCTGTCGTTAAGCTTTGTAAAGTTCTCCATCCCGGTTCCGGTGCAGCACCAGAAGGATTCGGTCGGTGTGCCAAAAGCTTTGAAATAGCCAGTCGCCATCGGTTTAAAATAAGTAACCATGCCGGTTTCGGGATTAATGGATGCTAAAATCTCATTGATCCACGCTCTTTCATAGAAGTCAGCGTATTTTACATCACCAGATATCTTAAACAGCTCGCGGGTAAGGAGCAGCATGTTGTAAGCATTGCAGGTTTCGTTATTGATGTTGTTTCTTGTCGCATCTAAAGCCCGCGGCTGGCGGAAATGCTCTGATTCACTGTTGCCGCCGGTAACATAGGTGTATTCTTCAACCACCATGCTCCAGAAAGCTTGGGCAGCCTGATAGTAAAAATCGGCCTCCTGCCCTAAAACTTGATAGCGGTTTACAGCGCCAATAAACTTCGGGATCTGAGTATTGGCATGCTTATTAATCAGAACGTTCTTCCCATCTAAGATCGCTTGGAAGAGAGCATCCTCGTCAAATTTCTTGGCTGCTGCCAGATGTTTTGAATCATTGGTGCATTTATACAGCTCATACAGAACATCGTTCATGCCGCCGTACTCCACATTGAGTACCCTTCTCTGGAGCTCGCTGTCCCACCGGGAGGTGCGCTCGTATACCCAGTCGCCCAGCCTGGAAGCAACCTGAATGGCTTCTTGACTCCCGACATATTTATAGACACTGATCAGTCCAGCAATGATTTTATGCATGGTATACCAGGGAACCCACTGGTTACCGGTACTTTTGCCCTCCACCACATCAAAGTGGGTCTCCGGAGAGGCAAATAAGTAACCGCTGGGGCTGCGGTCCTGGAACGATTTTAGCTGATTGACAGTATAATTAATCCTTTCTGCCAGACTTTCACTTAAATCCTGATCGCGGTTCTTAGTCTGCCTGTACGCCTGCGCTATTGCTGTTAAGTAGTGGCCCATGGTATGGCCCCGCAGCAGGCTCCAGCTGTCTTCCCAACCTCTGTAAAGATTGAGGTTCGGTTCAGTTTGGGGATCCCTGCCTTCGGATACCGCCTTAAAGCCTGCCAGCAGGCGATCCGGTTCAAGGGACAACAAATACTCGGTTACTTTTTCAAAGGCGTTGACGCAGTAAGGATCCGTTACTTGCACAGAGTTTAGATCAAATTCTTTAAGCATTTTTCCACCTTCTTTCAATCATCTGCTGTCGTTTTCCCTGACATCGATTTACTTCGGTACTCCTGATAAAACTCCCTGCTCAGCAGCAGGCAGTTCAGAAGCGGCATCTCAATGATAAATTTTATTTCTTAAAACCATAGACTTCAAATTCATAAATGACTGCATCCTGGTTGAAATCGAGTGAGGAAGGCTTTGTAATCAAGAGGCGCGCATATCTGGCGGTAACCGGTGTAATTACTCGATCAGTTACGCCTAAGCTATTTCCTTCCACAGTGTCAGCATCTCGCCAAGCTGTACCATCATCGCTGATCTGCAGGGCAAAATCAGCTGTATTCACTGCCCCGTCAATTGGCTCAGCTTCGACTGCGCTGCTTCCCCGATGATAAACAACCCAGCGGGTGAGGATATGGGGACTGCCCAAGTCAATGCTCAGCCAGAAAGGCGGTTCCCCGCCGGTACTCCAGCTGGTAAGCCGATCACCATCTACTGCTCTAACGGCGCGTTCAGGTCGATGGCTGGCATTAATCGGCCGATCTTTCACAAGATTCTCAGCTGCAGTTTCACCAAGAAGACGGCCTTTCGTTACATACCAAGGTTCTCCCGGCTGAACTACTTGGTAAAAGGCGGGCTTAGGTTCTAGGTTATGATCAAAGAGGAGCGGCGCATTGCCTCTTCCCCTGACCGGAAAGTTGTTCAGCCAGCTGTGGCTGTCATCTACTCCCCACATGACAACCGCGCTGAGATTGCCTTTTTCAGCCTGCCTTCTGAACATCTCAAACAGCTTATCGTATCGCTCTGCTTGAGTATCCAGCAGTTCCGCTGTTATCTCTTTCTGCGGTTCGTCCCAGCGGTAGAGAGAGACATCCAGTTCTGTCACCTCAACTGTAAAGTCGGGATTATACTCCTTAAGGGTGGCAAAGAGCTCAATCGTTTCTTCAATATCTTTGATAGTGGGACTGTATATGGAGATGTGCATCTGCAATCCCACTCCATCTATTGGAATGCCTTTTTCCAGCAGCCGCTTGACCAGCCTGTACATACCTTGGCGTTTTGGCCCCGGGGATTCCAGGCCGTAATCATTGATGAACAGTTTGGCATCCGGATCAGCTTCACGGGCAAATTTGAAAGCCAGCTCAATGTAATCACTGTCATATCCATCTTCATCTAAATCACCAATGATGGCACTCCATTTAGAACCATCGCTTTCAGCGCGAATATTCCCAGAATCATTGAGGACTTCATTTACTACATCCCAAGCGTAGACTCGACCCCGATATCTTCCTATAACCGTTTTGATGTGGTTTTCCAGCCGCCCTATCAGCAGATCTGCCTCAGCCAGCTGATCAGGATTTTCCGGATCGAGAAAAAACCAACCCGGAATTTGGTTGTGCCACACAAGGGTATGACCGCGCAGCTTCATCTGATTCTGCTCCGCAAAATCTACAATTGCATCTGCATCTTTCCAGGTAAATTGGCCTTCAATCGGCTGCAGCCCATCCGGCTTCATGGCATTCTCAGCAGTAAGTATATTATAGTGGTAAGCCAACAAGTCAGCGGCATTCCCCTGCTCATCAAGATGGCGCGGACTGACCGCCGCTCCAATGTAAAAGTAATCTTGGAAAACGTCCTTAAGCGGGGGAACCTCTTTCCCTCTCCACCCCTGGGCAGAAGCTCCTACGCTGAAAACCAGCAGAACACCAACCGCTATCACAGTCATCCATAACTCGTTCTGCACTGTTCCATGCCTCCCTATCGTTAATTAATCTCTACTTGAGAGAAATACACTCGTTCGCTGCCCAACTTATATCCGGCAGCTGCGGTGAATTCTCCGGTTAAGCGGATATCTTCTGAAGAACTGCCGATCATAACCGAAAAATCGCCCGGCTCGACCATTAAATCCATATTTAAATCATAGAATGCCAGCTGATCGGTGGACAGAATGAAGCGCACCCGCTTCCACTCTTGGGGATGCAGAGTTACTTTGGCAAAGCCTTTGAGCTCTTTTACAGGCCGGGTACGGCTGGCGTAGAGATCGCGGATGTACAGCTGAGCTGTTTCGGTGCCCGCAGCGCTGCCGATATTGCCGAGCTCAAACTCGATCTCAATTTCGCCTCTCCCGTCTATCTCCGCAGGAGTAATTTTTAAGTTGCGGTAGGCAAACTCAGTGTAGCTTAAACCGTAACCAAATGGATAAAGCGGCTTATTGTCCACCTCAAGATATCTGCGAGTATAGGAGATCATTGTCCGGTTATAGTGTACCGGCATCTGTCCCGCATCTTTTGGAATAGAAACGCAGAGTTTACCGCTGGGATTATAGTCGCCAAACAAAACATCAGCCACTGCACTGCCGGTTTCCTCACCAGGAAGCCACGCTTCCAGCACAGCTGGAACGTTTTGCGCGATCCAGTTAATCGAAAGGGGCCTGCCGTTAATCAGCACGACAACTGTTGGAGTGCCGGTCTTATAAACAGCCTGCACCAGCGCTTCCTGTACTCCCGGCAGTTGCAGCAAAATGCGGTCGTGGCTTTCCCCATCCGTATCCTTAACAGTCCCTTTGATCGAGGTAAAATCTACGTCGGAAATATCGCCTGGGGCGATCAGTCCCGACAGTCCCGAGCGACCGCCTACAACTACTACCGCCAGATCCGACTGTTCAGCTTTTGCAACAGCCTCCGCAAATCCTTCTGTCGAATCGCCCATAATGCTGCAGCCTTCAGCGTAGTTAATCCGGATATCACTGCCTGCTTTAGCTTTGATTCCGTCTAAAATGCTGACTACCGGGACCGCATCCTCCGGGCTGTCAACATGGGCGCTGTAGACATAGTCTCCTAAAACATTGCGGGTACTAGCAGCATTTGGTCCAATCACCGCGATTGACTTAACTCTGCTCTTATCTATTGGCAGAAGATTTGACTCGTTCTTCAAAAGCACAATCGATTCCCGGGCAATTTCCCGGGCAAGCTGCCGCTGCTCAGGTGTATCAAAAACATTGATCACATTGTCAGCATCAAGATAGCGGTTATCAAATAACCCAAGCTCAAATTTGAGTTTCAGGTGTCTCCGCACTGCGGTATCAACTACTGATTCGCTAATCAATCCAGTTCGAACTGCATTCACTAAATTATCACCGTAGCAGACCGTCTTAGGCAGTTCGATATCTAAACCGGTCTCTAAGGCAAGCACACCCGCCTGCTGCATCGACTCCGCTACTCGATGTTCAGTATGCAGCATCTTAATGGCATTGTAATCGGAAACCACTATGCCGTTAAAACCCAGCTCTCCCCTGAGGATATCGGTGAGAAGCTC
>DURM01000027.1 GCA_012837335.1 Bacillota bacterium | reverse complement strand
TTACCCGACAAGGTTTGGCTCAATCCCGAACGCTCGAAAGATGAATCGAAACCTAAAGAGAGTAAAGCATCATAACTACAATGGAATTTATTGGGGATAGCGACAACTAGCTTGACAAATACCGAGGTTTGTGCAACTATATTAATGAGGTTTGATCCGGGGACTGGGTTGAGCTGCTCAATTCAGTCCCTGCTCACATAATTATCAATGACCACAGCCCAAGGGTAAAGGAGTGGAGATATGAGCCAAGTTGTCAGTGAAGGAAGGATTGTCAGGATATTAAAACGGTTAAAAATCTTTGATCAGTGGGAAGTAGCCAAATGGGCGTACCAGCAGGGCTGGGAGATTGATAAGAGCAACTTTATTTTCTGGACTGTAATGAATATCCTTGGAGCTCTGATTCCGGTCTATCTGCTTAGGGTTACCCAGGAAGTTGTCAATTCGATTACGATCGGTGTTGAAACCAGCGATTTTAAGAAGGTCACTTGGAGAGTTGCGCTGCTCTGCGCCCTGTGGATTCTGCAGAGCTCGTACAATATCATTCCTAATATTATTAAGTACACCATGCAGACGCGCTATTCCATCGCCATGCAGCGGAAATATGCTGCCTTTGTCAATACGATTCCTTTATACAAGTTTGATAACAAAGAGTTCTCGGATCAGATTTCTCAGGTAGGAGTAACCTGCAACCGTCTAGCCTATTTTATCGGCGGTACCACCAGCATGATTGGCTCATTCGTGGGCACGATTGGCCTGCTTTGGTTTGCTTTTTCAACCTCTTGGATTCTTTTAGTCATTGGGAGCATCCAGGCAGTCGTCTCGCTAGTGCTGGTCGGTCGAGTGTTCCAGCAGTATTATGACTTCTGGTCAGTAGCCAAAATGGAGCGGCGCAAGCAGCAGTATTATTCGGGACTGCTGACCGGACGGGAAATCGGAAAAGAAATTCGGGCGATGAAGTTGAGCGAGTTTTTCCGCAGCCGCTGGCGCGTATTGGTTGAAAAATTGACCGGTATGGAAATTGAATTGGAGATAAAGTCAAATCGGGTGCGCAATATTTTAGCTTTGATGTACCTATTGTTTACACTTTTAATCTTAGGTGTGGGAGTGTGGTTGGTCTGGCGCGGTAAAATTCTGCTCGGCGGATTGGTCATCATCTGGCAGTTAAATGATCAGCTCTTTGGAACGGTTCAAAGCCTGGTCAGCCACTACCTCTACACCGTCGGTTATATGCCGGTGCTGGCCAATCAGAAGGAAGTATTTGAAATGGTGTTTGATGAAACAGGTCTGCCGACGCGGGAGCACAAGGAGATTAAGCCAAAAGAACCCGTCACCGTTTTCCGGTTGGAAAATGTAACTTTTGGCTATGTACCGGAAAAAACAGTGCTGAGAAATATCAGTTTCAGCGTTAACAGGGGCGAAACCGTTGCCCTTGTGGGTGATAACGGAGCAGGTAAGACTACTCTGATTAAGCTGCTCCTTGGTCTCTATACCCCAAATAAGGGCAGAATTTACTTTGAAGGTCTGCCCTACCAGGAACTCACTCAAGAATACCTGTACAGCAAAATGGGCGCGGTGTTTCAGGATTTTAAGCAGTATCACTTCACTATCCGCGAGAACATCGCCTTTGGAGATATCAAGCAGCTGCACAATGACGCAGTGCTGATGGAAGCGGCGCGAAAAGGCCAGGCTGACAAGCTGATTCAGGCCCAACCGAAAGGCCTCGACACATTCTTAGGCCGCCAGTATGAGGAGGACGGACTGGAGCTGTCTGGAGGTGAGTGGCAGCGGATTGGGGTTGCCCGGGCTCATGTCAGCGATAAAGATATCCTGATTCTTGACGAGCCCGCTGCCAAGCTGGATCCTGTCGCGGAAATGGAGCAGTTTCTGGAAATCAAGAATTCCCTTGGCGGCAGAACAGCTGTGTTAGTATCCCACCGCTTAGGATTTGCCAGATTAGCGGATAAGATTATCGTTCTCAAAGATGGAGAGCTTGTGGATATGGGCACTCATGAAGAACTGATCAAGGCCGGACGGCATTATGCCGAGATGTTCAGAGCCCAGGCCGAATGGTACGAAGGGAGTGTGGCTTTCAATGGCTTTGAAAGAGCAAACGAATGGTAATAAGGGAGTTGGCATTGTCCGTACCATTGTAACCAGTTTTCGGCTGATCCTGCAGGCCTGCAAGAAGAAAGAACTGCTGTTTTTGGCGGTTGGTTTAGTAACTGCTTTATTTCCGTCAGCCCTGCTTAGTCTCCAGAAAGAGTTTTTCAGCCAGGCAGAGCTTTTGGTTGTTTCCCCATCCCAAGCGATCTTGAAAAAAGTGATTAAAGCATTGGCCCTTTGGGGAGGATTGTGGCTGCTCTCCTGGCTGTTGGGAATTTTGGAAGCTTATGCTAACCGGACAATTCCGGCGCGGGTCAATAACCACATGATAGATCAGATGCTGAATAAAATCTCATCACTGCGGTATGAATACATGGATACTCCGGAGGTGTACAACAAGCTGGAGTGGGTATCCAAGGAACTGCCCAACCGGATTTCCCAGGTGATTTACAGCAGCTTGGGCTTAATCACCAGTCTGATTACTCTCACCTCTGTCGGAGCGCTGGTGCTAGCAGAAGATTGGCGGATTGCAGTAGTGATAATTTCCGGTACAATCCCGGCAATCATCTTGATGCGCCTGCAAAATGAAGAAGGGTATTATCAAGCGCAGTGGGAAGCTCCGGAGTTACGGCAGCAGTGGTATGTTTACAATCTCTTTGTAAAACGGGATGGAATACGCGAAATGCGGGTTGGGCAGTACTCTGGCTATCTAATGGAGAAATGGGCAGATCTGTCCTTGAAACTCCGCAACCACCGTTATAAATTTATCCGCAAATACTATGTTTTCAATTTGCTGTCTAATATCTGCGGATACACTACGCTGGGCATTGCTCTGTGGCTGATCTGCCGCCAAATGTTTGATCCGGCATCAGGCGTGGGCATCGGTTCTTTTGTCCTAATTTACGGCGCAGCGCGCAATCTGCAGGGCATCATGCGCTCCATCTTCTATGAGCTGCTGGGGTTATCCACCACAGGCAAGTATATTAAAGATTATTTCGAACTGTTAGAGCTGGACAGCGAAAACCTCACAGGTGAAGAAGAGCCGCTGCCAAAGCACGCAGATATCGTGTTTGAAAATGTGTCTTTCCATTATCCCAACACTGAGCGCCTGGTATTAAAAGACATCAATGTCACCATCAAGCAGGGAGAGAAAGTAGCAATTGTCGGTGAAAATGGCTCAGGGAAGAGCACTTTTGTAGCCTTGTTGTGCGGGTTGTACCGTCCGCAGAAAGGCAGGATTACTTTTGCCGGAAGAGACTTGGCGGAATCGCTGGGTTTGATGCGGCGCGCCACATCTTTTGTGTTTCAGGATTTTGGCCGCTATCAGCTTACAGTTGCAGATAATATCCGCATCGGCGATATGTATCGGGAGCTGACTGAGAGTGAGATAATTACCGCAGCTAAGCGTGCTGATGCTGATTCGTTTATTCAGGAAATGGATCAAAAATACAATACCTTTTTGGGAACCTTAGAAGAAGGACGCACCGATTTGTCCGGCGGCCAGTGGCAGAAGCTGGGCTTTGCCAGAGCAATTACCAGGCAGGAAGCTAAGGTGATGGTTTTAGATGAGCAGACAGCGGCACTGGATCCCATCTCGGAAGCGAAATTCTACCATGACTTCAAAGAACTGACGGGAGATCGGACCGCAATTATGATTTCCCATCGTTTAGGAGCAACTAAGCTTGCTGACCGCATCTTGGTCTTCCATGAGGGCAGGATTGTTGAAGAAGGCACCCATGCCGAGCTGATGCAGAAAGGCGGATTGTACGCTGAAATGTACGCAGCCCAAGCCCAGTGGTACACGGCCTGATCACTATGTTTAAATCTCTACCTGCGGAGGTTCCGCAGGTTTATTTTTTTAAAAAGGAGATTTAACAGCATATAAAGAAATGTTTCCATAACTGGAATCCTATCAGTTTTTTTATGGTTCTTTCGATCTCTCACGATCGCTCAGCGCGATGGAGGTAGTGGCACATGAAAAAAACTATCAGGCTGCGTCCTTATGTCATTGCAGTTTTGCTTGTTACGGTCGTGTTTTTTATTTCCGAGTATTTTCTGGTCAGTTCGATTAGGAACTATTTCCTCGAAAAGATGGAGCAGGAGTATATCAACTACACCCGTGTTTACTCCCACAGCCTCACGAAAACCGCCGAGGCCTATGGAATTATTAATGAAACTCTGGAAAAGCGGCTGCTCAGCGCCAGCAGAACCGCTGCCAGGTACGCGGAACAGATTACCAATGAGTCCCTAATTGAGCTTGCGGATCTGCTTGAGGTTGATGAGATTTATGTTTTCAGCCCCGAGGGTGAGATTATTTACTCTACCCGTGAGGCATACCTCGGCTGGCAGGCGCTGCCCGGCCATCCGGTCTATGAATTCATGACCAGCAGCGAAACTGCTCTGATTGAAGAAATTCGAGCTGATACTGAATCCGGTGAGTATTACAAATACGGCTATGTGAAACTAGCCGATGGGCGGTTTGTTCAGCTTGGTATTAGAGCCGGCATAGTAGAAAATCTTTTAGCCTCATTTGAGATACCCCGCATAATTGAGGAAATTGCCAGTTTTGAGCTGGTGGATCATGTCTGCATGATTGACAATGAATTTAAGATTGTAGCCGGCAATGGCATGCATGAGATCGGCGAGGTGGTTGAGGATCCAGATATCCGCGCAGCCATCCAAGCCGGAGACACCTATTCAACCATGAATCTCACCAGTCCCCAGGGTGAATTTTATGAAGTTTACGTGCCAATCTACGTTGGAGATGAACATGTGGGCACACTTAATGTCGGTAAGCTGACCGCGGATATTACTGCGATTGCCCGCACAACTGAGCTGTTAGGAGCACTGGTAACTGCCGGGCTTTTCTTAGGTTTGATTTACATCATGCTCAGCAACTTCCGGCACAACAAAAAGCTGATGATCACTGCTTATCAAGATTCTTTAACCGGACTGCCCAACAAAGCTTATCTGGAAGAAGTGCTCCGGGACGATTTGACTTGGCCTGAGGAGAAATCGAGAGCAATTCTCATGATTCACGGCAGCAATTTAAGTGAGGTCAACTCTACTTACGGTTTTAATATTGGTGATCAAGTTATTAAAACCCTAGCAGAAAAGGTGCAGAATTTGGAGTGCCCCGGCTGCCAGCTGTTTAGATTTACAGCTAACCGCCTTCTGATCTATGTGCGGGATTACCCGAGCCGGGATGCGCTGGCATCTTTGGCAGAGAGCGTCACCCGAGTTTTAGAGGACAGTCCCAATTTTGTGGAGCGGCAGCTGAAGATTTATGTAGGAATTGTAGAGTTAAACGGTTCTTTTAGTTCTGCTGACAAGCTCTTTACGCAAGCATCGGTTGCGCTGATGCATGCGGAGAATGATCCGGCTAATGCATATGCCTTTTACGACAAACAGATGGAAACTTTGCTGCACCGCCAGGAAATTATTGCGGCGGAAATGGCAGAGTTTTTAGCTAACCCCACTACTGATACTTTGTATCTCTTGTATCAACCTAAAGTTTGCCTGTCATCCGGACAGATCTGCGGTTTTGAGGCTCTGGCCAGGATGAATTCCCCCACTTTCGGCCCGGTATCTCCGGGAGAGTTTATTCCAATCGCTGAACGTCAAGATCTTATCATTCCTTTCGGATTATGGGCCATTACAGAGGCTTGTGATTTCATTAATAAGTTGAGAGAAGCCGGTTATCCTGAACTCCATACGGCCGTCAATATTTCGGTAGTTGAGCTCTACCAGCCGGATTTTGCCCAGCAGGTGCAAGAAATCATCGAGGCATCGGGCATCGAACCGAGCAACCTCCAGCTGGAGATTACTGAGTCGATGATTATTGAGGATCTTGACGATATTCGTTCAAAACTCTGCTCTCTCAGAAGTCTGGGCATTACGATTGCCCTAGATGATTTCGGTACCGGCTATTCGTCTCTAGCAAGAATCGAAGATCTGCCAATTGACTGCATCAAAATCGATAAAAGTTTTATTGATAAAATTCTTGTAAAAAATGGACAGAAGCAGATTATCCAGGATCTGATCGCCATGTGCCACAAATTGGGACTGAAAGTCGTGGCTGAAGGTGTGGAGCATGAGGAGCAGCGTGAGTATCTTGCAGCCAGCGGCTGCGATGTGATGCAGGGTTATCTTTACAGTAAACCCCTTGGTGAAGCTGATGCTCTTGTAAAACTCAGATAAAAAATATTGCAGAAGGATTATCTTTTTGAATGTCTAACCAATACAGGGCGAGTTTGCTTACAACCAGTTAAAATAAATCACAGAAAGGGGCACAGCAGATGATTAATCCAAAATTAAAAGCAGTTTACTATGGCGGAGATTGGAACCCAGATCAATGGCCAGAAGAAGTCTGGCATGAAGATATACGCCTGTTTAAGCAGGCAGGAATTAATGTGGTGACAGTCCCGGTCTTCAGCTGGGCGAAACTTCAGCCAGCTGAAGATCACTATGATTTTGAGTGGCTGGATAAAATCCTGGATCTGCTGGCGGAGAATGGGATCTATGCCTGCATTGCCACATCCACGGCAGCGCAGCCGGCTTGGATGTCGGTTAAGTATCCGGAGATTCTGCCGGTAGACGTATACGGTCGGAAGCGGACGCACGGTAAGCGGGTTAATTTCTGTCCCAACAGCAAAGTCTACCGCAAGTTTGCTGCGGAGCTGGCTCGCAAGCTGGCAGAAAGATATAAAGACCATCCGGCGCTGTTATGGTGGCGAGTGGCTAATGAATACGGTACATACTGCTACTGCGAAAACTGCGCGGAGGAGTTTCGCAAATGGACTCAAGAGCGCTACAAAACCATCGAGGAAGTTAACAAACGGTGGAATCTCAGCTTCTGGGGGCATACCATTTACAATTGGGATGAGATTATGGTTCCTTCCGAACTGAATGATGACAACAAATGGTATCAGCCGGTAGCCTTGGATTACCTGAGGTTTATGACTGATTCAAATATTGCCTGCTTCCTCAATGAGTACAATGTCATTAAAGAGGTTACCCCGGATTTAATTGTCACTACCAACATCTCTGGTTTCATTAAGAAGCTGGATCAGTTTAAGTTCGGCAAATATGTGGACATCATTTCCTGGGATAACTATCCCCAGCCTCAGCACGCCATGAGCACAGTTGCCCTTAAGCACGATTTGATGCGGGGACTGAGAGAGGGCGAGTCTTACATCTTAGCAGAGCAGACTCCCAGCAACCAAAATTGGCAGGCTTATAATATCCTCAAGCGGCCTGGTGTGATGCGCCTCTTAAGCTACCAGGCTCTTGCTCATGGAGCGGACACCGTCATGTTTTTCCAGATGCGCCAATCCAAAGCCGGCGTCGAAAAACTTCACGGTGCCGTAATTTCCCACGTCGGTCATGAGAACACCCGGGTCTTTAGGGAAGTTGCCCAGCTGGGGGCTGAGCTGAAAAACTTAGGAGACAGCATCCTTGATGCCCGCACGGAAGCTCGAACTGCAATCATCTTTGATTGGGATAACTGGTGGGCTGTGGAGCAGTCCAGTGGACCAAGCCGCGACTTGAAGTATTTTGAGCAGGTCGAAAAATACTACAGTGCTTTATACAATCTGAATATTCCTGTGGACATTGTGAAACCGGATTCTGACTTAAGCAAATACGATCTGGTAATTGCACCGCTTCTCTATATGACCAAGCCGGGTACAGCTGAAAACATCGGCCGGTTTGTGGAAAAGGGCGGTACTTTTGTTACTTCGTTCTTCAGTGGCATTGTCGATGAAAACGACCATGTGATTCTAGGGGGCTATCCCGGTGAACTGAAAGAGATTCTCGGCATCTGGGTAGAAGAAGTCGATGCTCTGCTGCCCCATATGCGCAATGCAGTTGTTATGAAAGAGCCTCTGGGAGAATTAGCAGAGCGCTATGAGTGCGGATTGATCTGCGATATCCTCCATCTGCAGGGTGCGGAAGCGCTGGCTGAATATGAAAGTGACTTTTACGCTGGATATCCCTGCTTAACCCGGAATCAGTACGGAGAAGGCACAGCGTACTATGTGGCCACTGATCCAGAGCAGGACTTTCTCAACGGATTGATCAAGTACATCTGTGAGCAGAAGGGCATTAAAGCCTGCTTGGATGTGCCGCAGGGAGTGGAAGTTACCCAGCGTTATAAAGGCGAGCGGATTTTTACATTCGTGCTTAACCACAACGACAGCGCAGTAACCATTGATTTAACCGATAAAACCTATCAAGATCTGATTACCGGAAGAACCTTAACTGGACAGGTCGAACTGGAAGCAAAAGATGTGCTGATTTTAGAAGGAGTTGATCGGATTGAATAGGGTCAAGCAGACACTGCCTGATACACTGCTGTTGGAAGAAAGGGCAGAAATTGCCCTCAATGCATTAATTGGGGTTGCTGACGAAGATTATGAATATATACCGTTTTTTAACGGCAATTTCAAGGCTAGACCAGCCTATATGACCCATGGCAACTGGGATTTCGGTTCCAGCCATGGACGCTTAGTTGATGCTATTGTGCTTGCCCGGACCATGTCCGGCAGCGATTACGGAACTGAGATTGAAGGCTATTACCGCCGCAATTTAATGAGTTTCTTCCGGAAAGACGGCCTCAGCTACCGGCGCAATACTTTCCGCCAGTCCACCATCGAAGAGCATCAAGCGGAGTTTAAGGAAAGTGCCAGCATGATTGACCAGCGGGCTGTGCTGTTAGGGTTAACTACCTGGCTGGCAGCCACTGAAGATGAAAAAGTAAAAGAAACTGCAGACCGTCTCTGCGCCGCTTTAAAGCGGATTGCCCGCAAGGAGCGCCAGGGCTGGTACTACCCTGCTTCAGAATACACCGAAACGGGCTGGCCTTCATTTGACGCGGTTCACACTCGCTTGGCAGTTGATCCCGCTTCCTTCTGGGGCCGGCAGATCGGACCCTTATACCGCTACCACCGGCTGACGGGCAGTAGAGATGCCTATCAGCTGGCTGAAAACTTTGTCGGCAACATTATGTACCGCAGCGGTGTGTTTAACGCTGATGGCAGTTTTAATGGAGCTCTAGAATACCGGAGCGGACACTTCCACACTCGGATGGGCACTCTTGCTTCGCTGGCAGCATTTGCTTACCATACCCGGGATGCGGCAATTCTCGCTTATGTTAAGAAGAGCTACGATTGGGCGCTTACCCAGTTTACTGCGTTTGGGTGGACGCCGGGAGATATGCACGACCAGAAATATGAGCATGAAACCTGCACCTTGGTGGATGCGATCCACTGCGGTATTATTCTTGCTCACTCGGGTTATTACGAGTATTGGGGTAAGGTGGAGCGCTTCCTGCGCAACCATTTGACCGAATCCCAGCTCTTGGAAATTGATTGGATTGAGGAACTGGATCACAAGGAAAATGACATTCCCAAACGGAGAACTTATTATAAAGTTGCTCAGAGGCTGAGAGGTGCCTTCTCTGGCTACGCAGCCCCTAATGACTTTGTTTACGACGGAGAATGGGGCAGAGGCCATATCATGGATGTTCAGACCTGCTGTCTTGGCGCAGGAACGAGAGGGCTGTATCTCGGCTGGAGCAACATTGTTACTGAAACAGCAGGCCGTGTCAGTGTGAATATGCTGCTCAACCGGGCAACCCCCTGGCTGGATGTGCACGCTCATATGCCCCATGAAGGAAAAGTTGAGCTCTATATTAACCAGGACATTCCGGAGCTGTTAGTGAGAATTCCGGAGTGGACTCCTTTTGGAGCGGTCAAAGTTGAGCGGGAGCGCGGTGGGGAGACCGATGTTAACAACGGACGCAGATTATCATGGCTTAAACAGACCTTTGTTAATCTCGGTGCGGCAGCCACCGGTGAGAAAATTACAATTACTTTCCCGCTTACTGAGCGGAGTACGGTGGAAACCGCTTCCGGCTTAGTGTACAACGTTAAGTGGCGGGGCGATGATGTGGTTCACATCGATCCTCCGGGGACTTATTATCCGCTGTACAACCGACGCAGAATTCTGTCTGCCGCCGAGATGACAGAGAAAACGATAACCAGGGAAAAAGGAAACCAATACATCTAGAACAAGCGAGGTAAGCAGCATGAATCATGCACAGATTAAACCTTTTGCCATGAATTGGCAGCCGTATCTGCGCCAAGCGCCTAACTGGTTTCGAGATGCGAAATTCGGGATGTTTTTTCACTGGGGACCGTACTGCGTCCCCGCCTTTGAAAACGAGTGGTATTCCCGGAATATGTACGCTAAAGGGCTTTCTCAAAACCGCTTTCATGTGGAGACATATGGCAAGCTGAGCCAGTTTGGCTATAAAGATTTTTATCCCCTTTTCAAGGGGGAGAAGTTTGACCCTGATTATTGGGCGGAGCTGATGGTTACAGCCGGTGCCAAATACGGCGGAGTTGTTACCGAACATGCCGATAACTTCTCCCTGTGGGACAGCAAGGTTAATCCTGTCAATGCTGTTAACTACGGTCCGAAGCGGGATGTAGTTGGGGAGCTGGAAAAGGCGATCCGCAGGCAGGGCTTAAACTTTATTGCTACTTTCCACCACCAGTGGCTGTGGGGCTGGTTTATGTCCAGCGATCCTAACGCTGATGTTTACAATCCGGAAAACGAAATCTATTACGGCAAAGCGCTGCCTCTGGAAGCAAACCGCTACATTCCTTGGCGGCTCCCGGATGATGAGTTTAACCGGGTCTGGATGGAGAAGGTAATTGAAGTGATCGACGGATATGATCCTGATTTAATTTACTTTGACAGCCGGGCCAATATCATTGCTGAGCAGTATAAGCATCAGCTGGTGGACTATTACTATAACCGGAACAGCAGAAGTGATAGGATTATCAGCTATAAACAGGAAGACTTCCCTGACGGGGTCGGTATTGTTGATATCGAATGCGGACGCTTCGCTGCTGTCCAAAGCTTTCCGTGGCAGACTGACGACCGCCTGGAAGCTCTGCGCACCTGGTGTTATGTGCAGGGAGCCCGCTATAAACCGGCAGCCAAGATTATTCACCAGTTATGCGATGTGGTCAGTAAAAACGGCAATCTGCTGCTGAATGTCGGTCCAAAAGCCGATGGCAGTTTTGCTGACGAAGCAGTCGCTGAGCTGAAAGAAGTGGGCAGATGGCTGGCGGATTTCGGCGAAGCGATCTACGGGACCAGACCGTTTGCCGTGCACGGTGAAGGAATCAATGTCAAGGACCATGATTTTGATGTTTCTCAGATCGAGGCGCAGACTCAAAAAGGAGTCTTTGATGACCAGGGTGAGGTAGAGTTCTCCGCGGATGATCTGCGCTTTACCACTAAGGATAATGTTCTTTATGTGATTATGCTGGGTAAACCTGAGCAGATACCGATTCAGATTACTAGTTTACGGCAGGGAACAGGATTAGGATCCCAGGTGATAGAATCAATCGGCGTTTTGGGCGGTGCACCAGATTTAGACTGGAATCAGAACAGCGAGCATTTAGAGATTATCTTAAAAGGACCGATGCCTTCGAACCACGCCAATGTGATTAAGATTTCCTACCGAAAATGATTAAAAGACCGTTAGCGCCAGTTTTGGCACTAACGGTCTAATTATTAGCTTTTATTATTCTGGCAGACGCTCTGCGCCAGTTGGCTTAATGATGATGTAGCAGATTCTAGTGCCCCATTTCTCATTATCCATGGGGGAGAGGGTGAGGCGTCCGTCGGTAACTTCGATAGTCTTGGACTTAATTACCCATTCGCGGTTTTCGAGGGTTAAGTTGTCCCAGAATACTACGTCTTCAACCTGCAGTTTGTAAGTAGAGGTCCAAGCGTCGCCGATGCACACTTCTACGTCCCACAGACCGTTTTCCAGTTCGATTTCCCACACTTCGCTGTTGCGCATATGGGTCATGGTTGCCAGCAGAACGTTGTCAGTGTAGCCTCTGTTGCGGGTCATGGTTTCGGCTTTACTCCATCCATAAACCAAGCCGTTTTCTTTTGGACCGAACAGTTCATGATAGTCTGGATACCAGCCTTCCGGAACCGGTGTATCGCGGTCCTGGAAATTAATTCTGATTACATTGTCAGAGGCTGCAGCTGCTGCGCTGAAAACCAAAACAAGTGCAAAAACAGCGATAAGAACTCTCTTCATAGTTTGTTCCCTCCATAGTAATTTTTTTATTTTTACCCAAAAACTAACTAAACATTAAGGTGAACAGCATCCCTCCCCGTTTTGATAATTGGCATGCTATTGTCCGGCTGTCAGGCAGAGCAGCGCAGCCGGCTTTCAAATGAAAGTAACATATATTAACATTCACTGCTAAATGTGAAAATCCTGCTAATTATTTACAAAAAGCACGAAACTCCTCTTTTGGCAGACAAACAAAACTTACCGAGCAGATATATATTTACTAAAACATCAGGGTGGATAGATGTAAAATTTTAGTAATGGTGTTTACAGGCAGTTAAGAAGGAACAGGGTAAAAATTCCAGAATATATAACTTGACAGGAGGCTTAACTAACAGCCGCAGGAGGGAATGACGTGTTATATAAAAAGAGCAAAGCAGTGCGTTTAGATGAGTCGCTGTTTTTAAATCCTACCAGTGAATATCGGGGAACTCCTTTTTGGGCTTGGAATACCAAACTGGATCGGGATACCCTGCTGGAACAGATCGAAATCTTCAAAGAGATGGGATTTGGCGGGTTTCACATGCATGTGAGAACCGGTTTAGAGACTCCCTATCTCAGTGACGAGTTTATGGAATATATTAAGCTCTGCAGCGAAAAGGCGATTGAAGAAGAGATGCTGTGCTGGCTGTATGATGAGGATCGCTACCCATCAGGGGCAGCGGGTGGCTTGGTAACCAAGAATCTGCGCTACCGAGCGAGGCACCTGCTGTTATCAAAAAAGGACTATCCTGATTTTGAACCTAACAAAGAGCAGTTTGATCGGCGCATCGAGGCGGGAGAAAAGCCGATAGGTTATTATCTGGCTTCATACTGTATCGTCCTTACTAACGGCTATCTTGGCTCCTATCGGCGGATTAAACGCTGTGAGCAGGTGGATGTCGGAGATGTCTGGCATGCGTATGTGCGCCTCTCTCCCGAAGACCCCTGGTACAATGATCAGACTTATGTTGATGTGTTAAACAAAGAAGCGATTGAGGAGTTTATCAGAGTTACCCATGAGCGTTACTATGAAGTGCTCGGCAGTGAATTCGGCAAATCTGTTCCGGCAATCTTTACCGATGAGCCCCAAATTTCCCGCAAGTCAGTGCTGAGGTTTGCTGAAGCAGAAAGAGATGCCACCATGTCGTTTACGGATGATCTGCCGGACACCTATTACACCGCTTACGGAGTGGATCTATTGGATGTGCTGCCAGAGCTGTTTTGGGAACTGCCGGATGGAAAGATTTCTCAAGCCCGCTACCGCTATCATGACCATTTAACAGAGCGGTTTGCCGCAGCTTTTTCCGATACATTGGGCAAGTGGTGCGAAGAGCGCAATCTTGCTTTAACCGGACACTTTATGTCGGAGGCAACGCTTTACTCTCAGGTTTTAGCACTTGGGGAGGCAATGCGGAACTACCGCAGTTTCCAACTTCCCGGTGTGGACATTCTCTGCGATGCGAAGGAATTTTCCACTGTAAAGCAGGCTGCCAGCGCTGCCCATCAATACGGGCGGGAAGGAGTCCTGAGTGAGCTTTATGGTGTTACCCATTGGTACCATGATTTTAAAGGCCATAAACTGCAGGGAGATTGGCAGGCGGCATTGGGGGTAACTGTCCGGGTGCCTCATCTGTCCTTAATGTCGATGGCTGGTGAGGCTAAACGGGACTGGCCAGCTTCCATTCACTATCAGTCGCCGTGGTACAGGGAGTATCCGTTTGTGGAAAACCACTTTGCCCGCTTAAATACTGCTTTAACTAGAGGAAAACCGGATATCAGCATTGGGGTGATCCATCCGGTTGAATCAATGTGGATTGCCTGGGGTCCAAATGACCAGACCGGTGAACTGCGGGATCAATTGGATAAGAACTACCAAAACCTCATTTCATGGCTGCTCTATGGACTGCTGGATTTTGACTTTATTTCCGAATCACTGCTGCCTGACTTATGTCCCCAAGCTGCCAATCCTCTCCAGGTAGGCGAGATGCAGTACAGCACGGTCATTGTGCCGGACTGCCGTACCATAAGATCGACCACTCTAGCCAGACTGGAAGCATTTCGCAGAGCCGGTGGACGGGTCATTTTCATGGGCAGTGTGCCTGAACTTGTCGATGCCCTTCCGTCCCAGCGAGCGCACGAACTAGCCGCAGCTTGTGAGACAATTCCTTTTGATCGATATGCCCTGCTTTCAGCTTTGGATTCTGAGCGGAAGGTAGAAGTGCGGGTGAGAAACGGCAAACTCGCGGATAATCTTTTTCACCAGATCCGGGAAGATAACGGCTGTAAATGGTTGTTTTTGTGCCATGTGAACCGCAAGCGCAATTTGGTTGATCGGCCTGAGCGCTACCACATCAGGATCAAGGGACATTATAATCCGAAGATCTACGATACTATTACTGGACAAATTTACTCCTGTCCGGCAGAAATTGAGGGAGAACACACGGTCATAATTCGAGACTTATATGCGGAAGATAGTCTGCTGCTGCAGCTGGAGCCCGGTGCGCCGCAGCTGGGGTTAGAGATGTCTTCTGCTCCTAGTTTTAAACCACTGATGAAACTGACCGATCCGGTTCAATATAAGCTTGCCGAACCCAATGTGCTGCTTTTGGATCGGGCGGAATACGCCTTTGATGACGGCGAGTTTCAACCGGTAGAAGAGATCCTCCGGATTGACAATAAGTTTCGCAAACAGCTTGGCTACCCGCTGCGGATGGATCGCCTCAGACAGCCTTGGACGCTTGCAGAAGGAGAATCCTGCGATCATCTCTTAAGGCTGCGCTATACAATTAACTCGCAAATTCCGGTATCCGGTGCGAAGCTGGCGATGGAAGATCCGGAAAACGCGCAAATTTACCTAAACGGCCAGCCGGTTGATGTCAAGGTTGATGGTTTCTTTACCGACAAGGCCATCAAGACATTCGCAATCCCAGACCTGCATGCCGGCAGCAATGAGCTTTTGATTGAAATACCCTTTGGCCGCAGAACTAATGTTGAGTGGTGCTATCTATTAGGTGATTTTGGCGTTCGGGTTAGGGGCGCACACGCGGAAATTGAAGAATTACCTCAGCAGCTCGCTTTTGGTGATTGGGTGCCCCAGGGACTGCCGTTCTACGCAGGCAATGTTACATACTGCTGCGAGCTAGTTCTGGAAGAAAAGATTGATAAGGCGGTGCTGGAGCTTCCCCATTTCTCAGCGCCAGTGATCGCTGTAAACTTAAACGGCGAGCGGAAAGGGCTGATCGCCTACGCGCCCCATCGGCTGGAGTTAGGTACGCTCTCTAAAGGCAGGCATCAGCTGGAGATAGTTGTTTACGGCAACCGCTATAACTCCTTTGGCACTCTTCACAATGCCAATGATGAGTTCAGATGGTATGGGCCCGACTCATACCGAACATCAGGCAGTCAGTGGACAGATACGTATCTACTCTGGAAAATGGGAGTGCTGAGCCATCCGATTATCGGCAGATACGAGTGATGATGGTCAGGATGCAGAAGGGAGGCGGTCGGATATGGCACCTTACGATCTGTTGGGAAACAGATGGGTTGTAGGCAGAATACCGGAGCAGGTTTTTGCTGATATCGATTTTGAGGCGCTGCTCCATAAGTTTTTTACTGAGAAACAAGTCAGCAATATTCTGGCTGTTCTCAGCCGACCTTTATCGGCTGAGGGAATCATGAAGCGTCAGGAGCTGTTTCTGGAGCTGGAAAAAGAAGAGGTGAGAGCTTATTTCTCTTCTTTAAAGCGGATAGTGCAGGACTTGGAGTACAGGTACGATGCCTATCACCAGCAGTCAAATCCGGTTTATCAAGCGGCTGCCTCCTTAGCACTGGCCGAGACATACTGCGAATTTGTCGATCAGATCTGCGATCGAGTTATCTACTCTAGTGCCAAAGCCGCGGTTCTCAAAGAGTTTATCGAAACTTACCTTAAGCTGCAGGGGTCAGTTGAGTTTGTGGCTGTGAAAAACAGTGTTAAAAAACTTCGATCTGGTTTGCAGGCCATTGGTTCTGTGCGAATAAATATCAGAACCCCGGACGGTGTGCCCCTGTCAGCTGCTCTTTATCAAGGTGAGGATAACCATCTAGCTTTTGAATTGGAGCAGATTGCAGCGAAGTTCGGAATTGAACGGAGAACTAGGCGCAACCACAGCGAGGGCCGCTTGAGTGGGGAATTCATCCTTGGTTTAGCTAAGCTTCATCCCGAGCTGTTTGCGGAGCTGGAATCTTTTCACAATCAGTACGGAGCGGTTATCACACCGAAAATTTTTGCTTACAGCAGCCAGATCGCTTTTTACCGTGATTTACATTCATTTTTTTCGGTACTTCGCCGACAGCAGATTCCGCTATTTATGCCAAAAATTGCTGAGCACAAGCAGGTTTCGCTCACTGATGCATATGACTTGAGCCTGCTTCTGAAAATGCAGTCCGGAATTATTCCTAATGATATTTCTTTTAGTGAAGCAAAGGGTTTTTACCTAGTTACCGGTGCCAACAGCGGCGGGAAAACCGCTTATCTGCGGACTGTGGCAATTTGCCAAATCCTCTTTTCTGCCGGTGCATATGTTCCTGCGGTAGATGGAGAGATGTACCCATTTCAGCAGTTGTTTACCCAGTTTCCCGCGGATGAAAGTGGTGTCCGGGGTGGTCGGCTGAAAGATGAACAGGATCAGATTACAGCGATCCTTAACGCAGTAAACGAAGATACGCTGGTGCTCCTCAATGAAACTTTTTCCAGCACCAGTGAAGAGATCGCAGTTGACTTGTGTGTTGAACTGATATCTAAGCTGTGCGCAGCCGGCGCTTACGGGCTGCTGATTACCCACCATCACCGGATTTATGATAGGATAAAACCTCTGCAGGTTAACTCAAAGATCGGCCGACTGACGGCTGTAGTTTTGGATGATGCGGCCAATACCCGTACTTTTAAAATCGTCGCGGAAGAAACAGCCGCCCAATCCTATGCCCAGAGTATTTTGGAAAAGTACGGCCTTACCCGCTCACAGCTCGTGAAACGGCTGAGGGAGGTGGTTGAGTGCTGAGTCTGCTGTATCAGGAACCGGAAACCGGACCTAAGGTTAACTGTCTGAAAGACCTTAATCTGGATCAAATCGTTACTACCCTCTGCCTCAGTAAAGAGGTCTGTGATTATGTTCTCAGCGTCCTGGAACAGCCGCTGCAGAACCCAGATAACCTTATTTACCGTCAAGATATCTGCCAAGATTTTTACACCAACCCGGACTTGTTTCGGGAACTGACCGAAATCTGCAGGAATTATACTCTTGTTAAACCTGAGTGGGATCGGCTCATGGCAGGAATGCGGAGTAAAGGCAGCCGCATGCAGGCCGAATCCAACAATCTTGATTTCATTCGGGACACAATAGCTGCTTTAGAAACTAACGCATTATACTGCGGTAAAATTGCCGCATTTCCAGAAGAACTGCTTGAAGTTTTAAACAAATATCCTATCAAGTCGAAAGGCCTTATTAAGATTAAAGGGTTCTGCGAAACAAGACTAAATGATCAGGAGTATATCCGCTTAAGAGAGCTGGCGCAGGAGTTTTCTGAAGTCGCTCCCATGATTGACAAGGGCTGCGAAATCAGTGTGGATATCAGTGAGAATCTGTATGGAGCGGCGTCTCACTTAATCAAACTGAAACTCCATCAAGATGAGAATGAGAAGCGGCAGTCACTGTTCCGAACGCTTTTTGGCCGCAGTGAAGAACAGCCCGAATCAGAAGCTGGTGTCCAGATCACGATTGACAAAACCATCCGGGTAGAGCTGGTAACATTGATAAATGAAGCTATGAAGGAAATAAGTGGCCTGTTTGTAATTATCGCCCGCAAGATTTATTCTGATTTTGTCAATCTTGCCGATGAGCTGTGGTTGTACCGGTTTGCTTTAAGATTAAAACGGGTGTACGATCGGTTAGGGGTACCCTACTGTTTTCCTAAGATTATGCCCGCAGATGAGGATGTCTTTGAATGCTTTGAACTTTACGATCTCTTTCTGCTGGTTAGAGATTATACCGGTAAATTTGCCGTTAGGAATGTTGTTCCAAACGACATCCACTTATCCGGCGATCGAATTGGTCTGCTGGTGCAGGGAGACAACAGCAGCGGTAAAACTACATTTCTGCGGGCAATCGGTACCGCTCAACTTCTTGCTCAAGCCGGACTTCCCACAGCCAGCAGAACAGCGATAACCAGTATCCGCCGCAAGATCCTTGCCCAGTTTTCCGGTGAAGACAGCCTTGCTGTCGGCGACTCGGCAGGAAGGTTTGAAACTGAGGTTATGGAGGTTGCGGAGATTATCAGGCAGCTGGAGCCTTATTCTTTGGTTCTATTTAACGAAACTTTTCAGACCACAGCCTTTGCCGAAGCAGCTCCCGCAGTTTATGATATCCTTGATGTAATCTCAACCGCAAAGGTGAAGTGGATCTTTGTAACACATCTGCTGGAGCTTTATGAGCGGTTTTCGGCCTCGGATAATAACGTGCTGTTTCTGAAAACAAGTTCAGATCCGGAAACACGCTATAAACTAGTACCAATGCAGTTAACCAGCAGTGCTCGAAACAAAGTCGAATAGAGGAGTGCAAGCAGGATCTGGCACTTATTCGGGAAAAACGCAGTGTTCGCCGAAAACCGCGGGATCCCGAAGAACTTCGGCTTTTAATTCAGCATGCTCTTTTGAGAAAAGAAAAGGCACTGGCATCGAAAGAATACGAAAGGCTAGGTCCTCGGAGGTGGCGGCTCAATGCAATCCAGAGCACAGATCTTGAGTAGACTAGAGCAGGAGAAAGATGTTCATAGAAGACGTCTACTGCTTGTAGGATATTTATGTGAAGTTCTTGCACCGGATAACATTAGACCGATCCTTGTAGGGTGGAAATGCAGTTGAGTGCTGACTTGATGCAGGTGGAGTGATTATTAATACTTTCTTAATTAGATTGTGTTTATGTTACAACTGTGGTATAATCCATTTTGTAAAACTCATTACACGCAGTGCAGGAGGACATACCATGTTTGTGTATGATTCGAATGTTACTGCTGGTGGCCTCGGCCTGAGCTCTAGATAAGAACTAACAATCCATCAGAGAAATCGGCTTTGTCTAGAGCTTAACCCAGCAGCCGATACATTTTAAGCAGAAGCCAGAAGGATTTGTTGTACCTATGAAATTGGCTTTTCACAGGTTTCTTTGGTGTGCTAAAAATGTATCAGGATCTGCCTTTAATAATCTAGCTATCTCTATTTTTGTAATAGGGCTGTAGACAGTCGGTTTGTCTGCAGCTTTTTTTATTGCATGACACTAATTGAGAGCTAGCAGGTAGGAGGCCTTTTATCATGAGTTTATTGATTATTGATCGTGTTTCCAAATCATTTCGGAATAAAATAGTGTTGGACAATGTCAGTTTGCGGATTGAAAAAGGTGAGCGGGTAGCCCTTATTGGTCCTAATGGGGCAGGCAAATCCACGCTTTTGAAAATAGCCATGGGGTTAGAAACTGCTGACAGCGGCAGTGTGACAACTGCCCGGAGTACAAAGATTGGCTATCTTTCCCAGGATCTGCAGGATATAGCAGGAGCTGGATCGGAAGGAAAAACTTCAGCTTATTATGAGCAGGTGTCCCGCTTAGAGCAGGAGCTAAGAAAGCTTGAACAGCAGATGGCGGTTGTCCAGGCGGATGAAGAAGCTTACCAAAGACTGCTGAATCGCTATGCCAGACTTCAAGCGCAGTACGAAGCAGTCGACGGTTATAACATCGAGACGAATATCAAGAAGCACTTGTATCATCTCGGCTTAAAAATGGAAGCCCTTAACACTCCTCTTAATAAACTCAGCGGTGGAGAGCGGATGCGGGTGGCGGTGGCGCAAATACTGCTGGGGTCACCGGATCTGCTGCTGTTAGATGAACCCACTAATCATTTGGATATTCGAGCTATAGAGTGGTTTGAGCAGTTCTTACGCAAATTTCAAGGAGGTGTGCTGCTGGTTTCCCATGACAGGTACTTCCTCGATCGGGTGGCGACGCGAACTGCGGAGCTGGATAACGGAAAAATCACTGCGCGCAGTGGCAACTACAGCAGCTACCTCAAGCATAAAGAGCAGCTCCAGGAATATTTGTTTAATCAGCAGAAAACTCTGCGCTGGACAGTAAAAAATATGAACCGAACTATTCAGGGTTTAAAAAGTAGGGGAAAGATTAAAGCTGCTAAGAGTAGAGAAAAGCAGGTAAAGAGGCTCAAAACAGAGCTTGGTGAAAGCCTGCAGAAACTGAGAACCCAGGAGCATCTTGCCACTAGGAGCGGTCCGAAACTAACGTTTAAACAGGTTAGGCATGTGAGCAAAAAGATTGCGTGGGCCGAGAATCTGAGGAAATCATTTGGCGATGTGGTGCTTTTTGCGGATGCTGGCTTTCAAATCAGGGGCGGCGAAAGGGTAGGCATCGTCGGTGCTAATGGATCAGGCAAAACAACCTTGATCAATATGCTGATCGGTAAAGATCAGGACTATTCTGGAACACTGGTTTTGGGACAGTGGGTCAAGTACTCGTATATGGGTCAAGAAATACTGTTTGATGACGAAAGGCAGACCATTCTCGAGCTGATCTTAAGCCAAAGAAAACTCTCCGAGCCGGATGCTAGAGATCATCTTGCCCGCTTCCAGTTTTACGGCGAAGACGTGGATAAGCGGATTGAGGTCTTAAGTGGAGGAGAGCGGGCTCGCCTTTATCTTGCCTGCGTAATGCTGGAAGATCGGGATTGTTTGATTCTCGACGAACCGACCAACCATTTGGATATGGAAGCGCGGGAGGCGGTGGAGCAGGCGCTGCAGGCGTTTCAAGGCACGATAATTGCGGTTACGCACGATCGCCAGTTCTTAACCAACTGCTGTACCAAGATTTTAGAAATCGACGCTGGCACTATCACCACCTATGACGGTAACTACGAAGTCTATCGCAATTTAAAAGCAGCCGCCGATATGGAGCAGGAATTGGAGAAGATCGATAGTAAAGCAAAGCAGCAGCGAGTTCGGAGAAGCCATCCATCTGTTCCAGCTCAATCAGCCGATCCCCAAGCACTGGAAAGAAAAATTGCTGAGCTGGAGGAGAAGGCAGCTGAAATGGAAAAATCTTTCAATGCTGAAACCAGTGTGGAAGAATACGAAGAGTATGGTCAGCTGCTGCAGAAGATTGACACTCTTTACAGTGAGTGGGGAACTCTTGTAAGTTCCAACGGACAGGAGGATTGCCATGGTCAAGATTATTGACTTCTCGAAAAGTGTTTATGAACTCAGTCGGGAGCATCCAGAAGTTGTAGAGATCATGAAGGAACTTGGTTTTGACAGCATTGCCAATCCAGCTATGCTGAAAACCGCTGGCCGCGTCATGACCATACCTAAAGGCGCAGCCATGAAGCGGATCCCGCTGGAGGAAATTAAAACGGTGTTTCGGGAAAAAGGTTATGAGATAAAGGAGTAGATAGGATGTATCAATTAGCCTTTTATGTTCCTGTAGAGAATGTAGAGGAGGTTAAGGCAGCCCTATTTGCCAAAGGCGCGGGCAGATATGAAAACTACGACTGCTGCTGCTGGCAGGTGCTGGGCGAGGGGCAGTTTCGGCCCCTGCAGGGAGCTGATCCCCACATCGGGAAGGTTGGCCAAGTTGAGAAAGTACCGGAATATAAAGTGGAGATGATCTGCACCGCTGACATCATCGAAGAAGTGATCGCGGAACTAATCAAGGTCCATCCATACGAAGAACCGGCTTATACTGTGATCAAACTTGATCGATAAGTCCCATAAACGCAACTATGCCAATAGCGCCAGCGCTATTGGCATAGTTGGACCTTAAGGAAGCTTTATGAGAAACGAAGCATGACTAAAATAAACAACCCAAACAAGACTGCGGCTAAAAATCTAACTTTGTTGGACAATTTAACTGGAAACAACATTACTATCACTCTCCTAACTACTTCTAACTACTTGACCCTAATTTTGGAAACAAAAAAACGCATGCCCGACTATTACGTTAGTCAACATACGCTTGGTGGACTCCTACGAGGTTAGCTGACGGGTTAGGGCACCCAAGTTGCCCCTCCTGCTGGCAGGATTCACCCCAAAAAGTTGGTTCCCCCGCTAGACTTAAGCAATTAGGAGTTTTATATTTACTTCATGTACAATAATATAATTACCTTGAAGCAAAGTCAACTGGATAAAACTGGCAAAAAATCAACTTAACTTGATAACGCTGCCGAATGCGGAATCCAGCGCCGTTTTTTTGCTGTTTTTAATAAAAAGGCTCATTTTTTTTGCTTTAAGCTTCATTTGGATTGCCATTCATATCTTATCACAAAACTCACTGCGGGTAAAGATCTCCTGCTATCTGAAAGGACTCGCATGTAAAGCTTAGAATACCAATAGTAAGAGATATTTACCTGGAGGGATGGAATTGAAGCAACACTTATCAGCAGCAGTGTTCATGAGTATTTTGCTCTTGGTGTCAGCTGTTTTGGTCCAAGCAGCGTCGGACGATGTTAATGATTTAATAAAGCAGCTCCTGGACCAGAATTTTGCAGTCAGCAGCGCGGCAGCGAACAGCTTGGCGCAAATAGGCGAGTCTGCAGTTCAGCCTTTAGGAGAACGCTTTAGACGGGAAGGGAATCTTTTGAACCGCTTGAAGATCGTTAATCTCCTCGGCCGCATTGAATCTGCGCAGACACTGGACTATCTGATTGAGGCCTTATCTGATTCGGAAACAGTGGTCAGGGATGCGGCGATTCGCGCTTTGACGGTTCATGATGGTGCTGTTGAGCGGATTCAGACTCTTCTGTTTACCAAGCACTACCGCAGTAGAGCATCGGCGTATGAAGCGCTGCGGCAGTTAGGTGTGGGAGTTTCGGATCTAGCCCAATACTTATCAGAACAGCTGGTTAACAGCACGGATCAACTCCACCGCCAGATTGCCTTGTGGATGCTTAAGGAGATGGGACCCGACGCTGCCGACAGCACCACTGTCCTGGTTGAGCTGCTTCGTGACAGCAGTGAGGATCCCCTTATCCGTCATACGATTTTAGAAACTCTCCATCATGTCGATCCGGAAGCGGTACCTCTGGAATACTGGGCGATGGCTTTATCTTCTTATACTATCAAGCATTTTGAGCGGGTCTTTTGGCTGGCTAATGACTACCTGATCAAAGCTGGCGCAGACGCTGTTCCGGTCCTGCTTCCGCTGGTAGAGTCGGCTGATCCGGAAGTGCGCACTTTTGCACTTACTGCCCTTGGCCGCGCCGCAGGCCATGAACCAAAAGTTCAGGAAGTGCTGAGCCGCAGTCTTGATGATCCGGATTGGTATGTGGCCCAGGCAGCCGCTTTTGCTTTGGGAGAGCCACCTCCAGCTGAACCCCGCTTAGATTTTAGTCAGCCCGTATCAATAAGTGAATCCACCACCGCTGTTATCATTGATAATGGCATTGTTAAGCTCGTGATTAATAAAAACACCGGGGTTGTTTCCAGTCTCACTGGTTTTGGCGCTGAGCTGCTCGGATCTGGAGGCCGAATTTATTACGATACCATTACTACACCCGGCGGTACCTGGTGGCCGAGTCCGGAGCGCTTTGAAATAGTTCGCAGCGATGAAGATATCGTCCACACTGCGTTTATAAAAAAAGCATCATCTCAGCAGCCCCTTGATGTAACACTCAATTATATACTTAAACGAGGCGACAGTGGATTTTACTTTTATGTAACCTATGGACATTACGGGGATTATCCGGTTGAGTTTGGACAGGCCCGCCATGTGGTTCGCTTCGATGCCAATAAACTTCGCTATATGGCAGTTGCTGATACCAAGATGGGCAGAATGCCAACCGATGAACTTGTGGCTGCTGGCGAAGAAGTCCAGGATGCCACTATCCGCTTGGGAGATGGCAGCGTTTACACTAAATATAACTGGCAGGTATTTGAAGGCGAGCATGAACTCCACGGCATCATGGGTGACTCGCTTGGGCTGTGGATGATATCTGCTGGCAAAGAATACTACAATGGAGGGCCATTTAAGCAGAACAGAACCGTTCACTATGACAATGTGCTGCTTCAGATTATGCAGTCTGGCCATTTTGGTGCCGGAGGACAGCTGCTGCCGGCAGGGAGTGGATGGGAGAAAATCTACGGACCATATTTTATCTATATCAATCGCGGCGAAAATCTAGCCGAGATGTGGATCGACGCTAAGACCAGAGCTTATTCGGAGCGGCAGCAGTGGCCTTATCAATGGGTTGACGAAGAGCTGTATCCCCTTGAGCGGGCTGAGGTATCAGGACGATTAGTCCTTGCTGATGGCAGCGGTGCAGCAGATGCTTGGGTTATCCTTGGCGGCAGCTCACCCCACTGGCAGCACCAGGGTACCGGTTACCTATTTTATACAAAAGCTGATGGTGAAGGTTATTTTACAATTCCCCATGTGCGAATCGGAGAATACACGTTATGGGCATATGCTCCCGGAGTAGTTGGTGAGTTCCGCTTGGATAGAGTGCAAGTGCCGAGTCCGCTTGCAGTTGATTTAGGTGAGATAGTTTGGACTACACCAGTAAATGGAGATTTGTTGTGGCGGATCGGTATCCCTGACCGAAGCGGCGCTGAGTTCTTTATTCCCGGCGGCGACTACCGCCACTGGGGCTTGTGGCTGGATTATGCCCGCTATTTTCCTGATGGAGTGGTCTACGAGATTGGAAAAAGCGATTTCACACGGGATTGGAACTATGTTCAGCCAATTACCATTCTAAGCGAATCACTGGAGAGAGCGGCAGAACCTTGGGAGATTGTCTTTGCCATGGAAGATGTTCCTGAAGGGAAGGGATGCTTAACGATCGGAATAGCCGCATCAACAGAGAACAACCTCCTGGTTGAGCTGAATGGAGAGACCCTTGGGCTGATTTCCAGGCCGAATGATAATGCAATCTACCGCAGTTCTATCCGGGGGATTTACAGCGAGCACCGCTTTGAGTTTGACTCAGAACTGCTGCGGGCAGGTGAAAATAGAATTACGCTGTCTGTTACTGGTAACAGGGCACTGCATCGGGGAATTATCTATGACTTTGTACAGCTTGAGTTTGCCCGCAAATAAACAAGCGGCTAGAATATGTTTTGGAAACTGGAATTGATAATTGACGGTAATTTGTAAAAGGGCAGGAAGAAATCGCTCAAACCTTGAATGGTTTCAAATAGAAATAATAGAATAGGAGCGTGCTGTCGTGATTAAACGCTGTGCCTTGGTGATATGTCTGTTGTGCTTGCTTGCTATAAGCTCTGTCTCGGCTGAAGTAACCAGTATTGGTGCTGAGATTATCACAGCCGACTTCGAGGACGTCTCGATTAATCTATCCATACCCCGAGTAAACGGACTGAGCGATTGGCTGTATGAAGAGTATCTCAACACTTCTTGGCGTTTGGAGCACCTTCAGTTTGCCAAGTACATTAAGGAGATGGCTGTTGAAGGTAGAGCAGCGTGGGAAGAGTCCGGGCGGGTTTTTCCATTTTTCCCCTATCAATGTATTACGGAGTTTGAGATGAAATACAACCAGGATCAGCTGCTCTCATTAATTTGGCTTTTTTATCAGTATACCGGCGGAGCCCACGGCGGCACAGTGCAGAAGTCCATCAACCTGGACTTAAACGCGAACAAACCGCTGAAACTTGAAGACGTGGTTCTCCATGAAAATGCTCTGGAGATAATTCTCGCTGAAATCAATCGGCAGATTGCGGAAAATCCGGAGTGGTATTTTCAGGATCAGCTGCCAGTAGCTTTTATTAATGAGGAGGATTTTTACATAACCGATGCCGGACTGGTGATATTTTATCAGCAGTACGATATCGCTCCTTATGCAACGGGTATCTGCGAATTTGTAATTCCGTGGCATTTGTTTGACTGAGGTTTTTGGTCAAGAGTAAGGCGGTGAGGTTATGCGCGAGTATTATATCAATCCCAAGGATGCGGTTGTAGATCAGCCGCTCTTGATCTTAACGCCTAGACGCTGGCTGTTTAGGCGGCTGGGTAGAGTTTTGGCGATCTTGTTTATCGCAGCCTTTTTCTCGTTTAACGTGTTTGTTTATGTCAGTATTCCGCTGTACTTGATGTCAGCTTACTTTTTATACGAACTATCATCGGTGTGGCGCGCTCACCGCTACTCTACCTTTATGCTTTATCTAATCGCAAGTGTTATGGTTCTGGTCTTCCTTGCGCTGGGTAAGCCGCTCCGTCTTGGCTTTTACTATCTGGTGGATGTGATTTTATAAAATCTATTATGGAGGTATTTAGATGGATACCTTTAGTTTGCTGTATCCCCGAGGATATACCAAGCAGCAGGGGAATTCCCCAACAGATCTGTCTTTTTATCATAAGCTGGGTGTGGATCGTTTGATCAGAATTCCGGTGAAGGGGACCATGCCGTGGGTGGATGAGCATAAACAGTTTGCTGATCTGTTAACCACTGATGCAGATGTAATCCAGTACCGTCTCGATGTAGTAGAAGATTTGATTAATAATCCCAAGCTGTGCGAGGCTTTGGAACAAGTTCTGCCCAAGATTGAAACAATTGCGCAGCTTAGGGCCGATAAAAGCAGGACATCGGATGTAACCTCAAGTTTGTACAGTATCTCCGAAATCGAATTATATACAGATTGTGTGGATTTATTGTATAATGCGGTTGAAGCAGCTGCGGTGCAATCCGATGGGCTTAAGAGTTTGTCAGCAATTATTAAAGAAGTGTATAACAGCGAAGAATACCAGCAATTAAAGAGCAACTCCCGGGCACTGATGGAACAAACTAGAAGTATCAGGAGTGTGACTATCGGTGTTAATTTGGATGCTCAGCTTAATGCGGTGGAAGCCGGTGTGGTGGCGGTTAATTCCGAGTTTTTCCGCTCTGGAGACATTGTTGACCGAATCCTGCGGCTGGATCGCACCGATGATGGTTTCCGCTGTCTCACACCGCTTGTTCCTTACGGCCACAACCGGGCTGACCAGCGCTCAACTGCCTTTAATTCAGCTATCAATAATGCGATTGATATTATCTTTCGCTCTGCTGTCAGAACTTGGCGTCCGCTAATCAGAAGGTATCTCGCTCAAAATACTGATTATCTTGTCAATTTAGCAAGAGAGATCCGCCTGCTGCTGGGTGCGGTGGAGTTTGCCCAAAGAATGCGGAACTTGGGAATGCCGGTGTGCAAACCTGAAGTATGTCCCCGGGAGGATAAAGAGTTTAACGTTAGAGCTATTTATAATCCCCATATTGCAGTCAGTTTGGGTAAAGAAAACGCGCGGCAAATGGTATTTAATAATTTTAGCTTCGATGAGGACGGCATGATTTATATCCTTACCGGAGCCAACCAGGGCGGAAAAACGGCCGTTACGTATGCAGTGGGGATCGTCCAAGCCCTGTTTCAGCTGGGATTTTATGTACCGGCGCGTGCGGCGAAACTGAGCCCTGTTGATAATCTTTTGATTCATTTCCCATCAACCGGTGCTGCTGTTGGTAAGGGGCGGCTGGGCGAGGAGTGCGATAATCTCCGCCAGATTCTGGCTGTGATTTCCGAATACAGCATGGTGCTGATGGATGAAGCGATCTCAAGTACCAGCGCAGTTGAGGCAGGATACATAGCTGGGGAAGTGCTGCAAGGCTTGGCCCTAATTGGCGCCAGGGGTATCTTTGCCACTCATCTTCATGATTTAGCTATGCGAGTAGATGAGCTCAATGCCCATGGGAATCTAAAATCAAAGATCGACACTCTAGTTGCGGAAGTTGATTCAGAGTCTGCCGAGCGGACTTTTAAGATCAGCCGCATTAAACCTGATGGCTTGAGCTATGCCCGCAGCATCGCAGAGCAGTACGGGATAACATTAGAGCAGATTTTAGAAAATAGAAGACGCAGCATTCGCCAATTGGAAAGTTAGAAAGGGTTGATGTTTTGAACCTATATTTTCTCGGTACCGGAGCAGGTAGGCCTGCTCTCCACCGCAATACTGCCGGGATAATTCTGCGGCCTAATGAGCAGAGTCAAGAGCTGTGGCTGTTTGACTGCGGCGAAGGAACTCAGCATCAGATACTCCGCTCGCCGTATAATCTGCGGACGATTACTAATATTTTCATAACCCATCTGCACGGAGATCACATTTTTGGGCTTCCGGGTCTGATCAGCAGCCGCTCGTTTACAGCCCAAGAACAGCCTCTTGCGGTTTTTGGGCCGAAAGGCCTGCGGGAGTTTATCATGACTGCGCTGCGCTTAAGCGGTTCAAATCTTACCTATCCGTTAGAGATTTATGAGATCAAGGATGGCTCGGAACTGGAGATCGGGGTATATACTATTAAAGTGGGCAAAGTTGAGCATGTGCTGCCATCGTATGGATACCGGATCGAGGAACCGGACCGACCGGGCAGGCTGCTGGTGGAAAAACTTAAAGCTCTGAATATTCCCTCCGGTCCAATTTACGGCAGATTAAAAAACGGCGAAACCGTTATCCTGCCGAACGGTGAGATTCTTGAGGGTCGGGATTTTATCGGACCGCCTCAGCCGGGGAGAAAACTGGTAATTATCGGCGACAGCCGCTACTGCCAGGCGGCAGTGGATTTGGCAGCGGGTGCAGATGTATTGGTTCATGAAGCAACCTTTGCTGCCGATTCCGGCGAAAAAGCTTATGCTTATTTTCATGCTACTACTGCTCAAGCAGCGGAAGTTGCTAAGCGGGCTGAAGTTGGCCAGTTAATCCTTACCCATGTCAGTTCCCGCTACCGAAGAGAATCTGAGCAGCTGCAGGGGGAAGCAAAGAGAATTTTTCCCAACACCCTGATTGCTTCTGACCATTTTAGCGTTCCGATATATAAAAAACCTCTCGATGCTTAGCATGAGAGGTTTTTGAATTACTCTGCAGATTCTTCGCCAATTAAAAGCTCATCGTAATATGGAACTCCGTCGTGGTAAAAATCCCAAACAGCTCGTTCGGTTAACGGGTGATACAGCAGAGCTTCAAACAGTTCCGGAGCAATAGTTGCCGAATGGGAACCGAGGAGACTTACTCTGTGAACTTGTTCAACGTTCTTAAAGCTAGCTGCCAGTACCTTGGTAGGATATCCATATGCATTGATAAACTTCATGATGTCAGCAACTACCCCAATACCATCTGATGAGATGTTGTCAAGGCGGTTAACGTATGGAGCAACAAAATCTGCTCCCGCTTTGGCGGCAATCAGTGCCTGCTGTTGAGTGAAGATAGCTGTTGCTGTGACTCTAATACCGATGTTCTTCAGCATCTGCATTGCTTTAATTCCTTGGGGAGTTACTGGTACCTTTGCATAAAAATTGCCTTTGACCAGATCCCTATACTCCAAAGCTTCGGCAACGATGTCTTCTGCCTTGTTGCTGATCGGCTGCACATGCAGCATTGCATCTTCGCCGATCACACTGCGGATTTCCAGCAGTTGAGCGCGGAGCGGCTTCTGTTCAGCAGCAATGATCGATGGATTGGTAGTTACCCCATCAATGGGATACAGATCGTAAAGCCGTTCGATTTCTTTTACATTTGCCGTGTCCAACATATAAATCACGACGCAAACCTCCTTTGGCATGCCTGTGAACAGTATCACACAATTTGGGACAAAAGGCAACGTGATTTGGGTTAGCTTTTAGTTAAATCTTCGGAACTAGGAAATTAACATTAAATACGGTAAAATAGAGGGACTGGAGGGGATATAAATGCAGATGCAGTATCAATTAGCGGTACTAGATCTTGACGGGACAATGCTGTCTACAGACGGTGAGCTTCCAGTAACGGTTAGACGCAGTATTGCAGCTGTTAAAGCTCGGGGAATAAAAGTGACTCTGGCCACCGGGCGGCGGATCTGCCGCACCCTGCCATGGGCCCGAACTCTAGAGATTGATATACCCGTTGTTGCCCACAATGGAGCTGTGGTAGTGAACCCGGAATCAGGCGCAGTTGTTTCCAAACAAGGGATTTCGCTGTCAGCGGCAAATCAAGTAATAGACGAGCTGTTGCACCTCAGCATCCCGTTTTTAGTCTACCGCGGTGAGGATCAGGGTGAGATGGGTTTGCTGTTAGAACAGTTCTCCCAGCATCGAACGGAATTTCTGACATTTATCGATGATCAAGTTGAGCTTGTCAGCAAGCTTGATTTGAAATCAAATCCCATCAAGATCGCGGTATTAGGTCAAGATTATCAGCTGAATCCGCTGCTTGACGACTGGCAGGAACGCTACGGCTCAGCTGCCAATCTCATTGTTTACCGGTCAGATAACTATATTGGAGTAGATTTTATCTGCCGGGACTGCTCGAAAAAATCGGGAGTTGAGTACATCCTCAAGCAGCTTGATTTAGATTTCAGCCGTGTTTTAGCAATTGGTGATGATTATAATGATCTTGCTTTAATTGAAGCTGCCGGGCTTGGCGCTGCCATGGGTAATGCCCCAGTACCGGTTAAGCAGGCAGCTGATTATATTGCACCGACAAATGATGAAGATGGGGTTGCCCATGTTCTGCAGCAGTTTTGTCTGCCAAGAGAAATGGAGTGAAGACGGTGGCAGTTTTATCGCTTGTTCCACATCAGCAGTTATCAAGAAAATGGCGCCAATCCGCTCTGCATGCGCACAGCGATTTGCTGCCATTTTCTATTAAGGAGCTTGTTGCCCACCTGTTAAAAGAGCAGGGCCATCCCTACCGCGACAGCCTATTTTTGGAGCAAATCGCTGTGTGGGAAGCGGTCTGGGAGGCCGAAAGCATGCTCGAGTATTTTGTGGGTATGGTTAATTTTCCCGGTTTTATTGCTGATTTACACAGGTTGTTTTATCGGTACAGTTCGGGTGAGGTCAGCATGGATATGTTTACTGAGCGTGAACAAAGTGAGCTGATCCTGCTGTTCACGTTGTATCGTGAGAAGTTGGCTGCTCTAGGTGTCTTGGATCAAGCGCAGCAGCTTGAGGAGGCAGTGAAGTACTGGCCTCAGTCCAGCTTGAACCAGGAAGTGGATCAGATTGATCTGTACTATTTGGGTGAGCTGACAAAGCTGGAACAGCGCCTGATTGAGACGGTGTGCCGAGGTAAAAAAGTGAATCACTGCCAGTTTAGCGCGAGTGAAGCGGCAGTTTCTGCTGTGGCAGCTAGAAAACCGGTGGAGGAGATTGAGCACATTGCTGAGTCAATTGTTGAGCTGTTAAGGCAGGGAGTGGAGCCAGAGAGAATAGCGGTCATCTCGCCGGACTTGGAAACCTACCTGGCGGTGATCATTCCGATTTTTGAGGAGTATAAAGTTCCCTGGCAGCGTCCGGCAGTGGCGCTTGCCGATACACCTATGGGAAAAGCTGTTCAGGCACTGCTGCGGCTGATGCAGCCGGTTTGGATGAAATCTGATTTGGAACAGCTGACAGCGCCGGGATGGGGTCTTCCTTTTGCCCTTGATCAGCAGGAACATCGGGCGCTGAAGCTGGCTCCACCTAACCTGCGCTCCAAACAGCAGTGGCAGGCATATCTACAGGAATACTCCGGCTGGCAGCAGGTATTTCAGATTTTAGAATCGCTCAAGACCGGAGCGGGTTCCTATCCCGTTCGACATTATCTCCAGCGTCTTGAACAGGTATTTGTCCATTTTCCCCTGCATAAGTGGCCCGCCCTTGACCATCAGCAGTGGGCTGTGCTCCATCAGTCCTACCATGGACTGCAGCAGATCGGGGCCGATTTAGCTTTGATTAAGCAGCCGGTAAATCTAGCCCAGTTTATCCAAATGTGGACCAGCGCCGCCCAAGGCTATGCTCTGCCGCAGCCCCGCAGTTTTCTGCAGAAGATTATGGTCAGCTCTTTAGCGCAGGCTGTCGGGATGGGATACCATACCTTGTTTTTGGTTGGAATCACCGAGTCCAATTTTCCCAGACCCCCTAAGCGGGACTGGCTGAGCCGGCAGACTCTGCCCAGCCGCGATTTGGAGCTTTATCAGCATCTGCTTCGATCCACTGAGAACCTGCAGCTTTCGTTTTCAGAGGAAGACCACACTGCTCGAATGAACATCGCTTCTCAAGTGTTTCCGGAGCAGTTTGTCCATATCGACAGCCAGGCTGTTCTGCCGGCTCCCAAGAGCATTTGCTTGGGCAGCGGCATGCTTACTGATTCTGAAATACTGAATCATATTGCTGCCAAATACAAGCATCAATCGCTTTCGGTATCCAGGCTTAATATTTATGCCAGCTGTCCGTTCCGCTTTCTCTGCAGTGAGCTTTATAGTTTGGAAGAAGAGGAAATGCTGAGCGATGAAATAACCCCGCTGGAAGAGGGGAATCTGATCCACGAAACGCTGCGGATTTATTGGGAAAAGAAAGGGCAGATCCCGATTGACGAGATTCTGGCTGAACAGTTCAAAGCTGCCAACCAGCCGTTAACGCGGCGGATCCTGGATATGGTAACTGCTTTTAACAGAAAAGATGTGGAGCTGGTGGAATCGACTGGTTATTACCCAACTCATCTGGAAAAACGCTTTTCTGATTTGATAATTACTACAGATTTTGGCAGTATTAAGCTGAATGGAATTGTTGACCGCATTGATGTCAATGCTGACGGCGGTTTTGTAATTTATGACTACAAAACAGGTGCCAATCCTACGGTTCGTGATGTGATCAAAGGCGAAAACCTCCAGCTTCAGGTTTACCTGCTGGCATCTGGTGAATTGGTTGCTGGACAAGCCCACGGCATCGCTTTCTACAGTATTCGTACTGGCTCTCGGACAGGACTGTGGCGGGACAGCACCCACCGTAAATTGGGATTGACTAGGCGCAACTCGGGAATCACTCCCGATGATGAATGGGATCAGCTGGTCGAAGAGTTTAAAAAGACTCTGCGCAAGTACTTAGAGCAAATTCTCAGCGGATATTTTCCGGTTGCGCCGGTGAACGATCGGGTCTGCAGTTTCTGTCCCTATCGGGCAATTTGTCGAAAGGAGTAGGGCTATGGCTCATACACCAACAGAACAGCAGCGGGAAGCAATCATGACGATTGACCGGCATGCCGCGGTAACTGCAGGCGCCGGTTCGGGTAAAACTAGGGTTTTAGTGGAGCGCTATCTCTATCTGCTGAGCCAGGGTGTTAAGATCAGTGAAATTTTAGCAATTACCTTTACCCGCAAAGCAGCTTTGGAAATGAAAGAGCGGATCCGGGCGGGTATTGCTGCTTCTAATCTGCCCCCAAGCCTGCTGAATGAGTTTAATCAAGCCCGGATCTCTACTATTCACTCATTCTGCCAGCGGCTGGTGGCGGATCATCCCCGTCAGGCAGAAGTTGATCCGCGGTTTCGGATGGCAGAGGAGTGGGAAAGCCGGGGCTTGCTCTACCAGGTTGTTGAGGAGCAGGTTGCATCTGCCCGGGCAGATCAGGATTCGGAAATATCTGCTTTAGCTGAGAGCTACCGCCAGACAAGCGCGTTTATCGACGATCTGGTGGAAATCTATGAGCGGATTGTCAGCAAGGGTGAGCGCAGTTTTGCTTATCAGGATCAGTCAGATGAACTGAATTCTGAGATTGTTTTCCTCCGCGGCGAACTTTTGATGCGGATACCCGCTTGGTTGGAAGGTTTGGCGGAGATTAAGCTGTCTGAGAGCAAGCAGAAAACAACCGCTGAGATTAGGAGGCTGTTCAGCGACTACAGGGCAAATCTAGCGGAACCAGTCCGGAGTGAGCAGGAGCTGCTGGCGGAATTAGCCCGCCTGTTTGGCGGCAGCTGGGCTAAAGATCTCAAAGCTGAAGTTCAGGAACTGCGGGAGCTCTGCAGTTTACTGGGACAGCGGCTTTATGATTTGGAAGCAAATCAGATTCTCCTGAAACTAGGAGCGCTGTTAACCGCTGTTGATCAGGAATATCAGCGGCGCAAGAAAGAGCTGGGCATACTAGATTATAACGATCTAGAGCGGCTTGCTGAGAAGCTTTTATCCAGCTCAGAGATTGATCAAATTTATCAGTTCCGCCATGTGATGGTTGATGAAGCCCAGGATATCAACCCGGTGCAGAAGCGGATTATCGCCCGGCTTACCGACAATCCCAATACAAAGCTGTTTGTTGTGGGAGATCCGAAGCAGTCGATCTACCGCTTCCGCGGTGCGCAAGTAGAAGTCTTTATGGAACTGCAGCAGGAGATTGCTGCCAACGGGGGCAGAGAAATAACTCTAGGCGATAATTTCCGCTCCCGCCCAGAGCTGATTGCTTTCTCAAATCAGTTTTTTGAGCAGGTTTTTGCCGCAGGCGGCATGAACTTCGCAGCGGCAAATCCCAAGCGGGATCGAACAAATACACCGCTGGTAAGCCTTATCCAAACACCGATAAGTGAAACTCTGATTGAATCCCGGGCAGTGGAAGCAGAGCAGATTGCCCGGTATATCCGGAAGCTGGTATCCGAGGGAGATTACAGCTATCGCGATATTACTCTTTTGTTCAGCACCACGACCCATGTGGGAATTTATGAGCGCGAGCTGCACAGATATCAGATACCTTTTGTAAACTTGTCAGGGCGGGGATTTTACCAAAAACCCGAAATTCAGGACATTATCAGCTTTATTAAGTGGCTGCAGGATTCAGCGGATGAAGTAAGTATGGTTTGTGTTCTGCGCTCTCCATTTTTTGCAGTTTCAGATGAAGCACTGTACTGGTATCGTAACGGCAGACTCGAACTAATTGAACCTGAAGATTTAGGCAAAATTGAGGATGCTCATCGGCTCTATCCTGAGCTGCAGCGAGAGTTAGCGATGCTGCCTGCTCCGGAGTTTTTGGACAAGCTTTTAACTGCGACAGACTTCTGCGCCCATACTTTGGCACTGCCCATGGGAGAGCAGCGGCTGGCTAATATCAGAAAACTGCAGGAGACCAGCTGGCAGCTGTGGGCTAAAAGCTATGTTTCCTTTAAGGAACAGCTGCATTATATTGATCAGCTGATTGAGCAGCAGGGGCGGGAGGGCGAAGCCCGCCTTGACAGCGAGACTGCCGATGTGGTTACAATTATGACCATCCATGGCTCCAAGGGTTTGGAGTTCCCGGTTGTGATTCTTCCGGATCTCGCCGGCCAGGCTGTAAGGACTGAGCGGGGCAGGCTCCATTATCATCTGGATTGGGGAATGACTATTAAAGATACTAGTCTCCACCAGCAGATCAAGGCAGTATTAAGAGAAGAAGCCGTTGCCGAGGCCAAGCGTCTTCTCTATGTAGCGGTGACGCGGGCTGAAGAACAGCTGGTGCTCTGCGGGATTGGTACCGAAGAAGATTATAATCTGGGCAAGCCTTTAGAACAACTAGGTTCTTGGTGGGAGTGGCTGTTGTTAGGATTAGAGCAGATAGAGCCGCATCTATTCCAGCTAGTACCTGACCTTGATGCCCCGCTGGAGTTGGCTGAGGAAACAGCAGCTGCCGCCGAAGCGCCGATTGCCAAAACCGTAAGCTCAGCGGCAGTGCCTGAGCATTACACGGCCGCCAGTTTTTCCGCGACATCCCTGATGATCTATTCGCTCTGTCCTCGCCGCTACTACTACCGCTATCTGCTGCGGGTGCCGGAATTGGGGGCTTTTGGACCGAGTACCACTGTTTCCAGCGGTTTAGATCCGCTGCAGCGGGGGAACATTGTCCACCGGGTTTGTGAGCATCTCCACACCGATCCTGATCCGAATCAGCTGCTCGATTGGGCGATAGCTATGGAGGGAATTACTGTCAGTCAATCCGAGCGGCAGGAACTGGAGGAGATTGTTGACCGCTATCTCAACAGCGATTATTTCCAGGAAAGCCAGCGCATGAAAGTTGACCATGAGGTTGAGTTTGCGGTGCCCTTGGATCAATTCTTGATTACCGGGATGATCGACCAGGTTATCTATACTGACAGCGGACTTAAGATTATGGATCTAAAAACAAATCATATCGCACCGGACCAAGTAGAGGAAACAGCTGCTTCTTATGGGATGCAGCTGCGGATTTACGCCTGGGCTTTGGAAAAGCTGACCGGACAGGCGGTAATTGGAGCGGGATTGTATTTTTTATTCCCGGATCGCATCCACTGGATTTCAGCGGATTCTTTAGATACAGCCGCAACGGAGCGGTGGCTGCTTGATGCCTGCTGCCGCATTCAAAAGAGCGAGAGATTAGAGGCAGAGGCCTTCCCGGCCGCAGAAAACTGTGCTCACTGCCCTTATGACTGCAGGCAGCTGGAACAAACACGAATCAGCTTTGCAGAAATAACTGCCGGAATGGGCAAACTACCAAACAAGTAGGAATTAATGTCACGGAGGGATGCTTGTGGATTTTGTCCGGCATCAAATTGCTGACGGAATCAATCTATATTTATATGAAACCGATAAATTTACAACTGTAACGGTCAAGGTGTTTATTCAGGACAGCTTGCAGGCTGAAACAGCGGCTGCGAATGCGCTGATACCCATGCTCCTGGTACAGGGAACCCAAGCCCATCCAACCAGACTGGCTTTGGCGCAGAAAATGGAAAATCTTTATGGCTCGGCTTTAGGAGCAGATGTGTCCAAAATCGGAGAGCGCCAGATTATGGAGTTCTACTTCGATATGGCTGCTCCTAACCTGATTCCCAATGGGGAGCAGGTGCTGGTCGAAGGACTGGCAGCTCTTGGTGAGCTGATTACCGATCCTTTGGTGGAAAATGGACGCTTCAAGGATGATTACTTTGAACAGGAAAAGATCAATTTAGGTCGAATGGTTGATGGCTTGATCAACGACAAGCGCGCCTATGCGATCTGGCGGGCTGTTAAGATTATGTGTAAGGACGAGCCTTTCGGCCTGTATAAATACGGTGAGCGGGAGCAGATTGATGCCCTTGATCCGGATTTTGTCTATCAGCATTACCGCAAAACTTTAGCTTCCAATCCGATTGACATCTTTGCTGTAGGTCCTAATCTTGATCAAATACCAGACATGATTAAAGCCTGGCCGTGGAAGCGGACCAAAGCGCAGGAGCTGTCCAGTGTTACAGTTAAAAAGGATATTTCAGTGCAGGAAATTCAAGAAACCAGAGATGTGCAGCAGGCAGTGCTGGTAATGTGCTGCCGCACCGACCAGCGCTATCGGTCGCCGGACTATTACGCTTTGATGGTAGCCAATGGTGTGCTGGGTGTCTATCCTCATTCCAAGCTGTTCTTGAATGTGCGGGAGAAGGCAAGCTTGGCCTACTATGTGGGATCCAGTTTAGAGGGAACCAAGGGTTTAGTCACCATCACGGCGGGAATTGCGCCTCAGGCTTACCGGCAGGCAGTCGATATTATCCGCGAGCAGATTGAAGAGATCCAGGCGGGCAAGATAACCGATGAAGAGTTGACCATGACAAAAATTGGCCTGATCAGCGGGATCAAATCCATGGTGGATAACCCCAGCTCGATTATTGACCGGAACTTGATCGGAATAGTAAATAATGAGCTGCGGACTCCGGAGACGGTTATGGATCGGATTGCCGCGGTTACCAAAGAGCAGGTGCAGCAGGCAGCACAGGGTATAAGGCCGGATACGATCTACTTTTTATCGGGACCAAAGGGGGACAACTGATGCAGCTGATTAAAACCATCACGAATGAGCCTTTGTATCATCAGACCACAGCCAATGGATTGCCGGTTTATATTATGCGGAAACCGGGGTATCAAAAGAAGTATGCTGTTTTTGCAACCAACTACGGTTCCTTGGATTCAGAGTTTGAGGTAGACGGCAGAGGCGCAGTCAGGGTTCCGGCGGGAATTGCTCATTTCTTGGAGCACAAACTTTTTGAAGAAGAAGAAAGCCATGTCTTTGAGCGCTTTGCCCAGTTTGGAGCCAGCGTTAACGCCTATACTGGTTATAACATAACAGCCTATCTTTTTTCCACCATCGAGTATTTTGATGAAGCCCTGACCGAGCTGTTGCGCTTTGTGCAGAACCCCTATCTCACGGAGGAGAACGTGGAGAAGGAGCGGGGCATTATTGAGCAGGAGCTCCGCATGTACGATGATAACCCCGGCCGGCGAATTTATCGCAATTTGCTTAACGCCCTGTACCACAAGCATCCCATCCGCCTCGATGTGGGCGGGACTGTCGAGTCAATCCAGGAGATTACTGTGGAGCAGCTGTTGGACTGCTACCGCCTATTTTACCAACCGGAGAACATGGCTCTGGTGGTTGTGGGAGATTTGGATCCCCAGCGGGTGATGGAGCTTGTTGCGGCTCAAATGGAGAGCTGGCAGTTTGAAAAGCAGGAAATTAGGCGGATTTTTCCGGAAGAACCGGATTCAATCCACAAGCCCCGCATTGAACAGCGGATGAGCATTTCCCAACCCCGGTATTACCTCGGTTTAAAAGGCAGAGCGCGCGGCAGTGGACGGGAACTTCTGCAGCAGCAGTTTGCGGTCAACATGATCTGGAGAAGCATTGCTGCTAAGAGCTCGCCGGTCTTTGAGCGCCTCTACAACAGTGGGTTAATCGATGATTCTTTTGGAGCGAGCTTCCAGGCTTCGCCCAGCTATGCTTTTTCGGTAATCGGCGGTGAAACCGACGATCCGGAAAAACTTGATGCAGCATTAAGAGAGGCAATCACGGAGCTTAAGCGGAAGCAGCTTGATGATGAGCTGATTGCAAGAATGAAGCGGCACGCGTTAGGCAGTTATTTAGCAGCTTTTAATTCGCTGGATTATTTGGCCAACAGCTTTACCTCCCATCTTTTTAATGGCACCAGCCTGCTGGATGTGCCGGAGGTGCTGGATGGGATTACTGCTGCCGATGTGAATCGGTTTCTGCAGGAAGAATTAGATCTGGAGCGGAGCGCAGTATCAATACTGCTGCCGGAGGAGTAGATGTTGTGATGATGGAGAAACCGGTTTTAAGGGAACTGCTAAAAAAGCAGAGGGATGGGTTAGATCCTGATTTGGTGCAGATGTGGAACCAGGAGCTTCACCACCGGTTTTGGCAGCTGCCCCAATACCAGGATGCAGAAGTAATCATGGTTTATCTTTCGTTTGGGAGTGAAATTGATACCTGGCCTCTGCTGAGGCGGGCGTGGGAAGATGGCAAGCGGACTGCTGTACCAAAAGTCCGGAAGTACCCAAAAGAGATGTTTGCGGTTGAAGTGTACGGTTCTGAGGATCTGGAGCCAAGCTTTTGGGGTATTTACGAGCCGATAAGTGATGAAGTGCTCGATCCTGCCTTGATTGATTTAATCGTGGTGCCGGCTTTAGCTTTTAATTCCCAGGGATATCGGATCGGATACGGCGGAGGCTATTATGATCGATTTCTGCCGCAGGTTCGAGGCTGCAAGGTAGGAATGTGCTACCCGCCTTTTCTGAGAGAGGATCTTCCTGTTTTTCCTTGGGATCAAAAGGTGGATTTAGTAATCTGTCCGGATGCTGGCAAAAAAGGATAATATTAGGGAACTGCCGAAATGATAACCCCAGGGGGAATGAATATGAATTTGCAGTGGTTTAATGAGCAGGTTGTCGAACTGAACATGGTTTTAAGCAAACAGACCAGGGCTGTTGAAATACCGGATGTGGTCCCAGTTGATTATCAGCCGGAGCTAGATTCTGATCTGGCAGTATACATCGATCATACGCTGTTAAAACCTGAAGTAGGCGAGGAGCAGATCAGGCAGGAATTAGAGCGAGCTCGGCCCTATAACTTTGCATCGGTCTGCATCCATCCGCGCTATGTGTCCTTAGCAGCAGAAATACTAGCTGATAGCTCAATTAAGGTCTGCACGGTAGTCGGTTTTCCCTTAGGGCAGAATACCACTTTGTCCAAGGTTTTTGAAGCGCGCGATGCGCTGGCTCACGGAGCGGAGGAGCTGGACATGGTGCTTCCCATTGGAGCGCTGAAAACCGGAGATTATTATGCTGTGTATCAGGATGTGGCTGCGGTTAAGGAAGCTGCCGGGTCTCGAGTTCTCAAAGTGATTTTGGAAACCCCCTATCTAACTGATGCCGAGATTGTGAAAGGTTCTCTCCTGGTAAAAGCTGCTGGCGCAGACTTTGTCAAGACCGCTACCGGTTTTGCCGGAGGCGGCGCCACAACCAAGGCGGTCAGTCTGATGCGGCAGGCGGTAGGCTTAGAGTGCGGTGTTAAAGCCGCCGGAGGAGTCCGCAGCGCCGACAGTGCGCTGGCTTTCCTGCAGGCAGGTGCGAATCGAATTGGCACCAGCTCCGGTATCGCCATAGTCAATCTGAGTGAAGGTGACCCCAATGGCTACTAAAACCAGCCTTCTCTTTGTTTTAGTCAGTGGATTGATCATCAGTTTGGTGAGCGTGGGACAGGCGCAGGTTTCTTCCTTTGTCAGTTATCACACAGCCAGCGCTGACTTGACCTGGCGTTATCTTACCGGTGATGAAGAGCAGGTCGTGACGGGAGTGTTTACGGTAACTCTGCCAGATAAATTCAGCCTTCGAGTTACTGCTCCGGTCAGTCAGTGGCAGCGGGTTAATGGATACCACGAACTTACCGAAGTGATAACGACATCGGGCCATGTAGAGTATAAATATGAGCCGGTGCAGCCGTTTTCCGTTTTTCAAGCTTTATTTGGGCAGTTAATTGAAGCTAATACCAAAGCCGTTACTTATTTAGGAGACGAAATGGTTGGTGGGCGAGCTGTATCCCGCTATCAGTGCCTGGAGCTCAGTACCTACTGGTTTGACCGGGAAACTAACATTCCCCTCCGCATTACCGATGAAAGTGGAACCAATATCCTCTCTCTCAGACAGTATCAGGTAGATGCCGAGCACAAGCAGGGAGTAGAGTTTTTTACCCTGGCAGTTAAGCAGGAAAACTGGGAAGGCACCATCAGAATAGGCAAAGCGGATGGCAATTGGTTTCCGAGAGAACTGGAAGTAAGCGATGACCAGTCCAGAATCATCCTTACTTTTGCTAACTGGCGTGTGAATGAGCAGCCCCTCAATCTTAACGAGCTGGAGCAGCTTGATCATGTTTTAGTTCAAGGACAGCTGGCAGTGGAGCAGGGAGAGCACGACCAAATCATCAAGTATTATCGGCAGCTGCTTAATATTGATCCCTACTACACTCCCGCCTATGTTAACCTTGCCAGAAGCTATGGAGCAGTAGGCAATTACTTAGGTGCGGTTGAAAGCTACCAGCAGTGGTTAATGCTCGAACCGGATCATCCGGCTGCCCTCAATAATTTGGCCTATACATATATGCTCAATAAAACAAACATGACTGAAGCAATTAATCTGGCATATAAGGCAGTAACTTTAGATCCGCAGGCCAGTTTCTTAGACACATTAGGATACGGGTATTATTTGGTTCATGATTATGACAAAGCACTGCACTACCTGCTGCAGGCCTCGGAAAACGCAGATGAAAGGGAGCTTCCGGAGATCTATCAGCACTTGATTTTGGTTTATCAAGCCCTCGGCAATCAAGCGGAAGTCGAACTATATGAGCAGAGATTACTAGAATTAGCAGTTGGAGAGCAAAATGACTGAGCATTATTTTACTTCTAATCCTCAATCTAAACACGACATCGCTGAGATCACAGCAAATTTTTTCGGGCAGGAATTTGTATTTAAAACCGATGCCGGAGTCTTTTCCAAAAATGGTGTTGACGCCGGAACGATGATCTTGATCTCCGCGCTGGAGGTTAAACCCGGTGATCGGGTGTTGGATTTAGGCTGCGGCTATGGACCGCTGGGAATTGCGGCAGCCTATCTGGCCGGTCCCACTGGGCAGGTCGATATGATTGATATCAATGAGCGAGCAGTGGATCTGGCTAAGCAGAATGCAGCCCTGAACAACATTGATCATGTCCGGGTTTGGCAGAGTGACGGCTTTGCTGCTGTTACTGATGTATACGACTGGATCATCACCAATCCACCGATCCGGGCTGGAAAAAAGGTGATCTACCCTATGGTGGAACATGCCTATAAGCATTTAAAGCCAGGCGGTGGATTGATGCTGGTGATCCGCACCAAGCAGGGTGCTAAAAGTATGGAGAAAAAAATGCAGGAAGTGTTCGGCAACGCGGCGGCAGTGAGTTTAAAGGCCGGCTATCGGGTGCTGAAGAGTATTAAGAATTGACCTTTCCCGAGGGAAAGGTTAATTCGCTGTAGGAGCGGTTCGGGTGTTCCCAAAATTAGTGATAAATTTAGCAAAGTTGGAGCATAACGCCAAGGTTATCAATCAGCAGATTGCCAGCCTTGGCGGTACTATGTTTGCAGTAACTAAGGTAGTAGGCGGTGATCCTAACTGCGCTCGGGCTGTGCTGGCGGGCGGGGCCTCGGGGTTAGCCGATTCGCGGCTGAGGAATATTATGAGAATGAAACAGGCTGGAATAGACAGCCAGTTTCTGCTGCTGCGGTCTCCGGGACTGTCAGAGATTGAGGAGGTTGTCAGCCTCGCAGATATCAGCCTAAACAGTGACAAGCAAGTGCTTCAGGCTTTAAACCAGGAAGCCGGGCGCCAGGGCAGAACTCACCAAGTGATTCTGATGGTTGACCTAGGTGATGGCCGCGAAGGTGTCCTGCCGGAAGAACTGGAGATGCTGGTCAATTTTACCTTAAGTCTCGACCATCTTAAGATTTATGGAATCGGCACTAATTTAGCCTGCCTGGGAATGGCAGTGCCCACGGTTGAGAACATGGAGGCATTAATTGACCTGTACAATCGAGTTAATAATGGCATGATCAAGTATCTGTCGGGATGCAACAGCAGCAGTCTCCATTTGGTTGCTGCTGGCAGCTGGCACCAAGGACTTAGGGCTGTCAATCACTGGCGAATCGGGGAGAGCATCTATTTTGGCTGGGATATTCTGACCAAACAGCCGCTGCCCGGCTGTTATCAGGATGTGTGCCGCCTGGAAGTAGAAGTGATCGAGGTTAAGCGCCAAGCTGGCAGAGTAATTTTAGCAGCGGGATCGGAGGAAATCGGTCGTGGCAGTATTGCTCCCCTTGATCCTGGTCTAACCATTGTCGGGATCAGCAGTGACCATATTGCAGCCGATTACCAATCTGGGGTGAATCTCGAGGTGGGCAGCGCGGCAGCTTTCACCCTTGATTACCAAAGCCTGCTTGCGGCAGCAAATTCCCCTTATGTTAAGGTCGAGTTTGTGAATTGGTTGTCTAAGTATTAAATATGTGTTATTATATTGTGGGTGTTTATCATGATATTACGGAGGTAATTGCATGGAAAAAATTTGGCAGCAGCGGGTAGAAAATGCTGTAAATAAAAATATCCAGAGCAGCATTTTTGCCGGCTTTAACACCAACGTTGATGCAGTTGTACACTGCAGTGGCAGTAATATTGCCAGCCTTCTTTCCGATCCGGATGTATCCTTGAATGCGGTCAACCGTCTCTCTGTTGACACAATTGAGACCATCACTACTAAAAATGAATTTGTAGCCGTGCTGAAAGATGCGCTCGGAAAGGGTAAATCATGCTATATAATCTTAGAAAATTTAGATCTGCTTGATTGGTTAGACCAGGTGTTTGCCGACCGTCAAGAATTAATGGGCGGTCAAGCCGGTATTATCGCTAATCAAATGGCTGCTTTAAAGGCTAAATGTTTGGTATACACTTCTCTGCTTTCCAAAAAGCAGGCATCCATGTTTTTCCCTGAAATTCTTTACCCCGTTTTTGATGAAGAATTAAAGCTTGTTCCGGTGCATGAAGCTTATCGTCCCGATGATGAGCTGAAAATTAACTGGATCTTCGAGTACGCTAAAGGTATCGAATTTGACTTTGGCGGTGAGAAAGTTTTAACTCCTCGGGCTAACCGGGTGATTCTAGCTACCCGTCCGCCGGGAGTTGTTATGGGTTTCACCGGTGATATCCATGAGCACCTGCCGGAGCTGGGCAGCAAGATCGATGTTGCTTTTATGGCTGGCTATCATTATGCGCCTAGCGAGCAGCCGGCTCTCCAGGAGTATTTGGATGAGGTAATCAACAGCATCCGCCAGCTGAAAAGAGGCAACCCCGATATGCATCTCCACTACGAATATGTGCCGATGAATGATCAAGAAGCGGAGAAGCAGGTTTTAACGACCATCAGCCAGGAGTTCCAGTCATTCGGAATTAATGAAAATGAAATCCGCCGCGTTCTCTTGGGCTTCGGTTACCAGGCAGAATTTGAAGATATTGATAATAACGAGCGGGCTTTCTCACTTTACAAAGGGGCCCATAAGCTGATGGAGCGGCTTAATTTCTCCCGGATTCATGTCCACAATCTTGGCTACTACGTAGTACTCTTGAAAAAGCCGTATCCGGTTGATCCACAGGTTGTGCGGGAATGCTGCCTGTTTGGTTCTTCGGTCAATGCCATCAAAGCCAAGTATGGTGGCTACGTGAAGAAGGCACAGGTGCCTGAAGCTGCTGAGTTCGGTCTATCTGATATAGGGCTGCGGCAGTTAAGAATGTTCTATCAAGAAGCTAAAGAACTGGGACTGGATATTCCAGAAAACTTCGTTGAAGAAGGGATCTGGGATCACGGCGACTGCTATGTGCTGGTGATTCCGGCGCATGTTGTACCGAATCCGGTCAGCACGGTCGGCATGGGAGACACTATTTCGTCTTCCTGCTATGCCAGCGAGTATTCGAGTATCCTGGCCAACAAATAAGATTGTCTGCGATGGGTCTAACAGATGGTTTAAAGACCCATCGTTTTTATATATCCTGAAAAATCAAATATAATGGAGGAAAAATAAGCACAATCACGAATGTTTGTAGTGAAGAAATGGCAGAGGATGATCAATAATGGATCAGTTGAAGATCTTTACCGGCAGAGCTCATCCCGAGCTTGCCGCAGAGATCTGCAGTGTGTTGGGTGTATCCTTGGGCCAGTCGGAGATTTTCAAGTTCACCAACGACAACTCCTTTGTCAAAATCAACGAAAGTGTTCGTGATGCTGATGTTTTCGTGGTTCAGCCATCATGCCAGCCGGTTAATGACGGCTTAGTAGAACTGCTGATCATGATCGATGCGTTAAAGCGGGCGTCAGTGCGGCGGTTGACAGCCGTAACAACGTATTTCCCATACGGTCGCTCTGATAAAAAGGACCAGCCCCGCATTGCCATTACAGCTCGTCTGGTGGCGGATCTGCTGCAGGTGGCAGGTGTAGATCGGATTCTAGCTTTAGATCTCCACTCTCCGCAGATTCAGGGCTTTTTTTCCGTTCCGGTAGATCATTTAACCGCTGTGCCAATTTTAGCCGGCTATTTTTCTACAAAACAGCTGCCTGATTTAGTAGTGGTAGCCCCTGACGCGGGAAGAGCAAAAATGGCGCGGCAGTTTGCCAGACGGCTTAACGCGCCGATGGCCATTATTGACAAGCGGCGCCTAGATAATCAGGATAGTGTTGCGGTGGAGCATATTATTGGTGACGTGGAGGGGAAACGCTGCCTGCTGATCGATGATGAAATCAGTTCGGGAGCTTCTTTAGTTTCAGCTGCCGATACGTTAGCGCGGTTTGGCGCGGTTAAGATTTATGCGGCAGTAACCCATCCGATTTTATCCGGTATGGCACCACAGCGGATTTTGGCTTCAAAAATTGATGAATTAGTGGTAACGAACAGCGTTCCGGTTCCGGAAGCTAAGCGCAATCATAAAATCACAGTATTAAGTATAGCTAACTTAGTGGGGGAAGCTATTTACTGCATTCATCACGGCAGATCAGTCAGCACAGTGTTTGAAAAAGAGTAGGAGGGAACGAAAGCGTGCGAACTTTAATTTTACATCAAGACGAACCCAAAATGACAGAATGGGCAAGGCAGCTGCAGGGCGCGCTCCAAAACCAAAAGTTTCAGGTAAACCTCATCGACCCGAGCCACGGCGCAGGAGCACCAATCAGCACGGCTCAATATGAGCTGGTTGTGGTCTTGACCAATTTTAAGGGCTTATGGCGGCCGGTTATTCCTGTTGCAATCGATAATCTCATGAAGCGCTGCACCCGCTTAGAGGGCAAGTATGGCGTAGCTATTGTGCCTCATAAACTCAACTCCGGCAGAGCAGTGCGCTTCTTGATGCATTTAATGGAAAAGCAGGGCATTATGGTGGATGACTTCGCCACTGTCCGCTCTCCGAAAGAATTTTCTGCTTTAGCGGAACGCTTCGCCAAACTCAGTCGGCGCTAACAGCATACAAAGGGCTGATGCATTTGCATCAGCCCAATTTTATTATTAGGAAAGTGGTGCAGTAAAGCGGTAGCTTCCTGCCTGGAGGCGGTACACTGCTTTTTTGTTTTTATACTCGATAAACTCAACTCCGGCGCTCAGCGCTGCAGCTTGATCCTGTTCTCGAATCGAGTTTGGATCCGCAGCTGGGATGTAGATAGTGGCAGTGGTGTTAGCTGGAACCTCAACTTCGAGAATAAGGCTGTCGTTTTCATATTTCCAAGCGCTTTCAATGCGGCCATAGACCGAATCATAGCTGCCTTCTGCAAAGGTCATCCTGCGATCTGGATCGGGTGTCGGCTGCAGAATGAAGTGTTTAAAGCCGGGATTGTCCGGATCTCTCTGGATTCCTAATGAATGGCTCATCAGCCACTGGCCGACTGCTCCGAAAGAGTAGTGGTTAAAGGAATTCATCCAGTTGTGGCCGGCGAACCCCTTCTCTTCGGTGAAGCCATCAAGCCGCTCCCAGATCGTTGTGGCTCCATGGATGACCGGATAGAGCCAGGATGGATATTCGGTCTGCTGCAGCAGGCGGTAGGCGGCTTCGTCCCAGCCGGATTCAGATAAAGCAGTGCTGATCCAGGCTGTGCCGATAAAGCCTGTCATTAAGGTATACGGCGGCCGCAGTTCACCCTCATCATCCACATTCTCCCTTGCTACTGCTTCTAAGAGATACTTACGGGCATAAGGCAGCGCATCGTCGCTAAATACTCCCAGCGCTAATCCTACTGCGTAGGATGATTGGGTATCGATTAAGGTTTTTCCGTCAAAACGGGTGGTACGGTAGTCTTCATTGACAAAATGCTTGTTGAAAAACGCCTTGCGCTGTTGATACTTGTGCTGAAACTCTGCCGCATCTTCTTTCCGGCCGAGAATTGCAGCGATTTGAGCCATAATTCCTAAATCATAAACATGGTAGGCTGTAACTAAAAAATGGTTTTCATTTTTGCTGTTTTCTGGTCCCAGCCAGTCGCCTAAGCGGCTGTCGGTAATTAAGCCGTTCTCGTCAGTTGCCGCGTCGAGATGGTGCAGATAAGATTTCATAGCTTGGTAGTTATCTTCGAGAATTCGTCTATCTCCATACTGGAGGTAGACTTCCCAAGGAATAACGATGCCGGCACTGCCCCACAGCAAACCGCCGAAGCCTTCTCCGTACATCGGAGCCGTATCGCCAAAGCGGCCGCTGGCAGCCTGGGTATCCCGCATATTCATCATATGCCGCGCGAGAAAACCCGCGGTATTGGAAAGATAGACCGCTGTGCGGGAGAAAACCGAGATATCGCCGCTCCAGCCCATCCGCTCATTGCGCTGGGGACAGTCGGTGGGAATTGATAAGAAATTGCCCAGCTTGGACCAGACAATATTCTGCCACAGACGGTTGACCAGCTCGTTTGATGTGCGGTATTCAGCAGTAAGTTCAGTAATAGAGGTAATCACCAGTCCCTGGACCGCTTCCAGCGGCAGTGGCTTATCGATGCCGGTAATCTCGATGTAGCGGTAGCCGTGGAAGGTGAAATGAGGCTGGATAACCTCTGATCCGCCTTTGCGAATATAGGTGTCGTGGGAATGGGCAGCGCGGTAGTTTTCCATCATGACCATGCCCACATTCGCTCCCGACTGGGGGAGATCCGGATACAGCATCTCACCATAGCGGAGGGTTACCACCGCTCCGGCCGTGCCGTTGGGAATCGTGATTCTTGGAATTCCCACCATATTTTGGCCCATATCATAGACATATACACCGGGGCGGGGTTCGTGCAGTTTAACTGCTGTCAAGGTTTTATACACTTGGGGACTGGCACCGATTTGGCCGACCAGCTTCAGGTTTTCATAGTTAAACTCAAATTCACCGGAATATTCGGTAGTGATTTTACCTAAGAACGCGGTTCCTTCAAGGGGTACTTCCACTGCCGGTTTCCAGCCAGCATCATCGAAATTAGGGGTGTCCCAGCCAAAAACTGCTGCTTCTTTCCGGGCATCATAGTTCTCTCCCTGGAAAAAACTGGAGTAAATAATCGGTCCATCATGATAGTACTTCCAGGTTTCGGGATTGGTGGTGATAATCTCTTCTTTTCCGTCCTTGTAGCGGATTACCAGTTTGGCCAGGAGTGATTGGCGGTCGCCGAAATAGTTCCAGTTGCTGCTGGTATAGCTCAAATAGCCGCTCCACCAGCCTTCGCCAAGGAGAGCTCCCAGAGCATTCTTACCTTCAGGATTAAGCAGATCGGTTACATCATAAGTTTGGTACATGTGGGTTACATCGTACTGGGTAAAGTCGGGTGTAAAGTAGTAATCGCCGACCAAAGAACCGTTCAGGTAAATTTCATAAACTCCCCGAGCCGTTACATATAAGCGGGCTCGATCTATTTCCTGGGGTGAGGCAGTAAACTCTGTCCGCAGCATCGGCATCGAGTTGCGGCTGGGATCAGCTGTGGCAAAGATACCGGTGCTGCCGCCGTCAACAAAGTAGCAGCCATTCTTGATTTTAAGATCTGAATCAGCAAAAATACCGCTGTAATTCGTTCCGTTTAAATCCTCCTGGAAAAGAATCGCATAAGGACTGCGGTAATTGCGAATGGTTAACTTGCTAAACAGCGCTTTCTGGCCAGGTTCGGCCGCAAACCCAATATCCGCCAGCATGGGGAAAGTAATGTAATCGTAGCCCCGACCGATTGGGTTGATCTGAAAGTCCTTGGCAAGGCAGTTATCTCTGCCGTTGATATAAATTGAGATAAGACCGGTTAATCCTTCGATTTCGATGCTGTGCGCTGCGTACTTGTTTTCGTCATTAATGAGCTGTTTGGCAATGGGAAAAGAAGCGAAAGGCCTGCTAGGATCATCGCCAGGAGCAAATCCAGCGCGGTAAACATGAAGTTTCGCCTGACCGCCTGAATCCAGTGCAGAAATATCCAACTCCAGCTTGATATAGCTTTCATTAACTTTACTTTCGAGGTTGTAAATATTCATATTCCGGTTCAGCAGGCGGGCATCGTTGGCGCCGAAGATAAAACTTGCTTTACTGCTGCCTTCCAGCAGCTGCTGTTGATATTGAATCCGAAATACCGAAAGCACATGGGAATTTAAGGGCAGATCTTCATCACTGCCGCCGATCCAGACTGCGCCGTCCCAGGCCTGGTATGAGGGGTCCATCAATCCGGTTTCAAACCATGAAGAAGCGGAAACCGCAGCCCCTTCCTGATCCCAGACAGTAACAGTCCACATGTAGCGGGTAGTGGGCTGCAGCGCTTCGCCTTCATATAGTATACCGACCGAGATTCCACTTTCCACTTTACCGGAATCCCAAACCCGGCTGCCCTCGGCATCGTCAACTATAATTTGATAAGCGGTCTGATGGTAGCCGCGGCTGTGGGCAGGTGCGGTCATCTGCCATGCAAACCGAGGATTTGACACATCAATTCCAAGCGGTGTTTCCGTATATTCCACTGTTAATTGATGCAGCTCAGCCTTTGATTTCATGCTCTGACGCCTCCTTTAATGATAATCGTATTCCCATTTACATTCTCTTCTGCATGCAAACATTTTTTACCTGCTAATAACAAAACGCTGCGTCCTGACTCAGTCAGTCTGCAGCGTAAACTTTCACTTCTCCTAGCGCCGGTATCCCGGCGGCAGTTTTCTTTTATGCTCGGAAACTCGATGCATTCTCTCGATAATTTCCTGATCCCGCTCCGGCACAGGATTTCCGTTTAGGTATGCATCGATGTGGGTGTAGGTAGTGCCCATTTCCGCCTCATCGGTTTGGCCTTCCCACAATCCCGCGGAGGGAGCTTTATTGATGATTCTATCCGGAATTCCCAGCAGTCTGGCCAGCTCCCGCACTTCCGATTTTGTAAAGTCAACGATGGGCAGCAGATCGCAGGCGCCATCACCGTACTTGGTAAAGTAGCCGGTGAAGTATTCTGCTTTATTATCTGTTCCGACCACCATGTAGTTTAGGGCGTTGGCAGCTGCATATAAGGCGCTCATTCGTAATCTGGCCCGTAAATTGGCATCGGCGTTTCTGCGGTGCAGCTGCTCGGCTGGAAAGATATTTTCAAGTTCCTGCCATGATTTATCCATCATGCTCTGATGCTCCGGTGTTAAATCCAGCTCATAGGCATGGAGTTTAAGGGTCTCCACTACTAATCTGGCGTCAACCAGATCCTGGGGATCGGATTTGATGGGAATGATAATGCCGAGGGAGTTGTCCGGATAGGCTTTTTTGATCAATGCAGCGGTAACCGCCGCATCAATACCTCCGCTGATACCTACAACCAGTCCCTTAGCGCCGGCTGCTTCCACCTGATTCCGGAGCCAATCAACAATTTTAGGAATTTCTTGAGCTAACATTATTTACACCCCCAGATATTTGTCAATCTCCCACTGATGCACATGGCTGTTGTACTCCCGCCAATCATGCATCTTAGCCCTCAAGAATTGAGTAAAGATATGATCGCCGAGGGCGGCTCTAATTACTTGATCCGCTTTTAAAGCCTGAATCGCATTTTCCAGCGATGGGGGCAGGGAAGTGATTTGAGCTTTTTTTCGCTCCTGATCATTCATGCTGTAAATGTTCTGGCTCAGTGAGGGTGGTGGTTCAATCTGATTTTTAATTCCGTTCAGACCCGCTTTAATGGTTACCGCAAAGGCCAAGTAGGGATTGCAGGATGGGTCAGGGGAGCGGAGTTCTACCCTAGTGCTTTCTCTGCGGCTCGCCGGCACTCGCACTAGGGCTGAACGGTTCTGAGCCGACCAGGAAATATAGACCGGGGCTTCATAACCGGTAGTCAGCCTTTTATAAGAGTTCACCAATGGATTGGTTATGGCTGTGTATCCCGGGGCGTGGTGCAGTAAGCCCCCGATAAAATATAAAGCAGTCTTGCTCAGCTGAAACTGCTCATTCGGATCATAGAAAGCATTTTCGCCATTCTGATCCAGTAAGGAAAAATGGGTATGCATCCCAGATCCCGCTTGGCCGTGGATTGGTTTTGGCATAAAGCTGGCCAATAAGCCGTGCTGGCGAGCAATGGTTTTAGCCACGAATTTAGCTGTTGCTACGCGATCGGCGCTGGCTAGGGCATGGTCATACTTAAATCCAATTTCATGCTGGCCGAACGCTACTTCATGGTGAGAGGCTTCAATTTCAAAACCCATTTCCTCCAAGGCCACCATGATATCTCGGCGGGCGGTTTCACCGCTGTCAACAGGTCCCATATCAAAGTAGCTGGCCTTGTCCACAGCAGTGGTGGTGCCGCGGCCTTTTTCATCGAGCTGAAAGAGGAAAAACTCCAGCTCCGGTCCGGCCATTACCTGGTAGCCCATGCACTCGGCCTCAGCCAGCACTTTTTTCAGCACATAGCGGGGATCGCCCACAAAAGGCTGCCCGTTTGGATAGTGAACATCGCAGATCAAACGGGCTTCCATCAGTTCAGGATCGCTCCATGGGAAAACAGCAAAGGTATTCAGATCCGGGCGCAGATTCATATCGGATTCCTCAATGCGCACATAACCTTCAATTGCTGACCCATCAAACATAATCTCATTGTCCAGTGCTTTCGGCAGCTGGCTGATGGGAATCGTTACATTTTTAATCACGCCTAGGATATCGGAAAACTGCAGGCGGATAAATTTAATATTTAGTTCGTCAGCTAGAGCCAAAATCTCTGCTTTTGTTTTACCCATTGCTGTTCATCCCTTTGATGAAATAGTTAATCTTATGAAATAATACCACTAAGATCCTCGCATTGTCAATCAGCGTGGAGGATTTAAAAACGGTTACGGCGAAAAGAGCGATAAGGCATTTTGGAGGTGTAGACTCATGATTTCAGAACAAAAACAGCTCCGCATCCCCGGACCAACGCCAATACCGCATCAGGTGACGGCAGCGTCAGCCAGTCCCATGGCCAACCACCGTGGACCGGAGTTTAAACCAAGATTAACAGCGGTGCTTGAGCGTCTTAAACCAGTTTTCCAAACTAAAAACACGGTTCTTGGATTGACCGGATCCGGCACGTCTGCTATGGAAGCAGCGGTGTCCAACTTGATAAATCCCGGGGATCCGGTGCTGGTGCTGTCGGTAGGAGTATTTGGCGACCGGTGGGCCCAGATCTGCCGAGCTTTTCAGGCAGAGGTGCATGTCTTGGAGTTTCCCTGGGGTGAAGGTGTGGATCCGGACGCTGTCACCGATTATCTGAGCAGGCATCCGGGCATCACTGCCGTTTTTGCAACCCATAACGAGTCATCCACCGGTGTTATCAATGATCTAGCCGGAATTGGCGCAGTGCTTGCCGGTTCAGATTCGCTGTATATTGTTGATGCCGTCAGCTCCCTCGGCGGAGTGGATCTTAAAACTGATGAGTGGGGTATTGATGTGGTCTGCACTGCATCCCAAAAATGCTTGATGGCTCCGCCCGGACTGGCGTTTATCAGTCTTTCTGAACGAGCGGTGGAGCGGATGAAGCAGGTTTCCAGTCCGCGCTTCTATTTAAATTTGCAGGCCTATATTGATATGCTGGCGCGGAGTGAGACACCTTATACCCCAAACATACCGAATTTTTACGCTGTGGAAGCAGCTCTGGATCTAATCGAAGCCGAAGGCCTGGCGCAGATTTTTGCCCGGCATATCTTAATGCGGGACATGGTGCGGGCAGGCTTTAAAGCTCTAGGAATGGAGCTGTTGGTTGAGGATAAATGGGCTTCACCCACGGTGACAGCGGTGAAACCCGGTTTTGATGATATCAATTCCTTTGTTTCCGACTTAAGAGACCGCTATGGGGTTGAACTTGCGGGAGGACAGGGCAGGTTATCAGGGCAAATCTTTCGGATCGGCCACATGGGTTACGCCGGACCTTTAGACATGCTCACCGCATTAGCGGCGATTGAAACTAAGCTTGGGCTTTTTGGCAAGGCGACTGCTGCAGCTGAGCAAGTTTGGAGCGAAGCGTTAAATTCCCAAACCTAGGAGGAAAACAGATTGAAAGCAGTGTTATTTGATTTGGATGGAACACTATTAGAAACAAGCTTTGATACTCTTTTAGAAGCTTATTTCAAAGGAGTTTCCGCTTCCTTTGCCGAGTGGCTGCCTCAGGATGAGTTTGTCCGCCATTTAATGGCTTCGACTTATGCGATGATTAACAGCAGCGATCCGACTCGCACAAATATTGAGGTCTTTGCAGATGAATTCTTTCCCAGAACAAATCTAGACCCCAGCTTAATGGCTCTATTTGATCGATATTATATAGAGGAGTTTCCGCGGCTTAAGTATTTAGCCAAAAAGCATCCCCTCGCGGAGAAGGTTGTTAAAACAGCGTTTGCTTATACTAATAAAGTAGTGATAGCGACAAACCCGGTGTTTCCTTTTGAACCGATTGCCGAGCGGCTGCGCTGGGCCGGGGTTGATGACTTCCCTTATGCGCTGATCACCCACGGAGAAATCATGCATTACTGCAAGCCTAATCCGAATTATTATTTGGAAATCAGTGAGAAAATCGGCGTTGATCCTCGGGACTGCTTAATGATTGGCGATGATCCGGAGAATGACGGTCCAGCAGCTGAGGTAGGGATGGACACCTTCATCCTGCAGGATGGACAAACCCTGGCTGAGGCCATAGCGTACATCTCAGCAAAAAGGAGTTAGTTATGTGAGGTTCACAATCTTAGATGCCATAGATATACTGCTGGTTGCATTTGTGATTTACAAACTGATTCATGCGATCCGCGGCACCCGGGCAATGACTTTGATTAAAGGGCTGGCGGTAATTGTGGCTGCGGGAGTTGCAGCCCAGGCGTTTTCGCTCAGAACTGTGAACTGGCTGCTGGAACAGGCAACCACTACTGTCTTTGTTGCTCTGCCCATTGTTTTTTACCCTGAACTGCGGCGGACACTGGAGCAGTTAGGGCAGGGGCGTTTATTTACCAAAACCAGTTTATCCGAAGCAGAAGAAATCGATCGCTTCATCGAGACGATTGTTCAGACTGCAGTTAAGCTTGGTGCTCGCCGGTTTGGAGCACTGATTGTAATCGAACGGGAAACAGGTCTGCAGGAATACATTGACACCGGCATTGAATTGGATGCGGTTTTAACAGAGCAGCTGCTGACCAATATTTTTGAGCCAAATTCGCCCCTCCATGATGGCGCAGCTGTGCTTCGCGGGAAAAGAATTCAGGCAGCTGCTTGTTTTCTGCCGCTAACTGAAACCAGACTTGATTCACAGCTGGGTACGCGCCACCGAGCCGCGGTGGGGATATCGGAGCAGTCAGATGCTTTAGTGGTAGTGGTTTCAGAGGAGACAGGAGCTGTTTCGCTAGCGGTGGGAGGAAGACTGCGCCGGTACCTAACAGAAAGCAGATTGCGGGAGCAGCTCCAGGCCTACCTGCATAAAGATGAGCAGCCGAGCTTGAGGAGGATTTGGCGATGAGATGGCAGCAGCGGTTAAATGCGTTTCTGAAGCGGCTGCGGCAGATTCTTCAGGATGAGGATCTTCACTATCGGTTCTTGGCTTTATTCCTAGCGATTATTCTGTGGTTTTTTGCGGGCGGACACGGTCGCCTGCTTACCAACGAGCGCGCAGTCACCCTGCAGCCGGAAGTAATCGGTCTGCCTGCAGATTATGCTCTCCTGGGGCAGCCAGGCCCTGTGCGGATTGTGATTCGCGGTACTAACACTGCTATCAGCCGCGTGGAAGAGACGGCACGAGCGGTTGTGGATTTAAGCAGCGCCATTGAGGGAGAGGGGACCTATGCGGTCGAAGTTAGTCTCCCTAAAGGTGCGGAACTGGTCAGTGTTACCCCCAGGTGGGTTAATATCACCACCGAAAGAATGCTGGCAAATGATTATGCTGTTTATGTGGGGTTGCTGGGACTCCCCACCGATTACAGCGTAGAGAACTATACCGTGGAGCCGGAAACAGTGACTGTCCGGGGACCCCGCAGCCGCATTGAGCGGGTCGCAACTGCAGCGGCGTATGTCAATCTCGGCAGCCAGACGCAGTTTTTGGAAGGAAGTTTTCCAGTCAGGGCGGTTGATGCAGCGGGTCGCGATATCGATGGAGTAACAGTTGAGCCGGAATATGTTTTTGTCACGGTTAAGCTCGCCGAGCAGAGGACTAAGCGGACCCTTCCCGTTGTGCCTCGATTTAATGGGGAGCTTGCTGACGGGCTGGCAATTGCAGAGGTGCGCCTGATCCCAGATAGTGTAACGGTGAGCATTCCTGTCCATTTTGTGAATCAGATTCAAGTTGTGGAAACGCAGCTAATCAATTTAACCGGTCTTACCGCCGGTGAATACAATATGAATATGGGCTTAAATCTGCCCGGCGGCGTTCAGGTAGAGGGCAGCGGAACTGTTCAGATTATCTTAGTAATCAGAGCAGCGGTACCGGAGAGCGAGCCTGAGCCGGAACCTGAGCTTGATCCTGAGCCTGACATGGATCAGCCGCTCCTGCCGGTTCCACCTGAATCCGAACAGCCTAACCCGGACGAATTGGAGCAGCAGGAGCCCCTTTTACCGATCGAGCCGCCAAACAGCAAGTAACCAGAGGGGGAATTTAACAATGGAAAGACTATTTGGCACCGATGGCGTCAGAGGCGTGGCCAATCAGGAGCTCACTCCTGAGCTGGCACTGCAGTTGGGGAGAGCGGGGGCAACGGTTCTAACGGAGAAAGTGAAGCGTCCCAAGATACTGATCGGAAAGGATACCCGCATTTCTGGAGAAATGCTCGAAGCAGCTTTAATTGCCGGGATTACCTCGGTCGGGGCAGATGTCTACCTGTTAGGTGTAGTGCCCACTCCGGCGGTTGCTTATCTGACCAGAGTCTTAAAAGCAGATGCCGGAATTATGATTTCTGCTTCCCACAACCCGGTTGAGGATAATGGCATTAAGTTTTTTGCGGAAACCGGCTTTAAGCTGTCTGACGAAACTGAAGATGAAATTGAAAGGTTGGTTAGAGAAGGCGTTCCCTTCCGGCCGATTGGAACTGATTTAGGTCAGGTATACCACCAGAAAAACGCTGCGCAATTATACATAGACTTCTTACTCAATACTGTGGATTACGACCTGACCGGAATGCGCATTGCCATTGACTGCGCTAACGGAGCCGCGTCACAAGTAGCTCCGGCGGTCTTACAGGCGCTGGGCGCAGAGGTTTCAGTGATCAATAATCAGCCGGATGGCACCAATATCAACTGCAACTGCGGTTCAACCCATATTAAAGTGCTTCAGGATTATGTGAAGGAGGTTGGCGCTGATCTCGGCTTTAGCTACGATGGAGACGCCGACCGGGTTTTAGCAGTTGATGAAGCGGGTAACGAGGTCGATGGCGATCATATCTTAGCTATCTGCGGGCTGCATCTTTTAGGCAAGCAGCAGCTTCCCCACAAAAAGATTGCGGCCACTGTCTATTCTAATGGCGGTCTGGCTCAAGCGCTGGAAACAGCCGGTGGGCAAGTAGTAACTACGAAAGCCGGGGACCGCTATGTCTTAGAAGCGATGCTGGAGCAGGAGCTGAGTCTAGGTGGTGAGCAGTCAGGGCATATTATTTTCCTTGAATCAAATACCACTGGTGACGGGATCCTGACTACTCTGAAGCTCTTAGGGGTAGTAAAGGAAACAGGCAAAAAACTGTCGGAGCTGGCGGCAGTCATGGAGGTATTTCCTCAGGTGCTCAAAAATGTGCGGGTTGCCAGCAAATCTGGTTGGGACCTCAATCCCAATATTCAGCAGGCGATCGAGAATGCGAAGGCCAAACTGGGCCAAAAAGGCCGGATCTTTGTGCGCCCATCCGGTACCGAGCCGGTGATCCGCGTCATGGGCGAGCATCCTGATGAGGATCTGGTAGCACAGGTTGTTGACGAAGTTTCTGCAGTGATTGAAGCGGAACAGGGAGCATAAACCCCAGATTCATCGCGGCTGAGCAAGGGAAGGAATTGCCGATTGCGATCAAGAACAATGAAAATGAATATATTCAGAGTGTAACTGTGGAGTGAATATCGGTGGCAGAAGTTATTAAGGGCTGCGGTGTTGATATGATTGAAATTGATCGCATTGCCAGAGCTCTTCGCAGGCAGAAATTTATCGAGCGGATTTATACCAAACGGGAGCAAGAACTCCTCCGGGCTAGAACAGCGCAGTCTTGGGCGGCGCGGTTTGCAGCTAAAGAAGCTGTGATGAAGGCATTAGGCTGCGGACTGCGCCAAGGCGTGCGCTTTACTGATATAGAAATACTCAATGAAGAGAGCGGCCGGCCTGTGGTTATTTTAGCGGGACAGGCACAAAAGGCTGCCCAGCTGCAGAGGGTAGCTGCTGTGCACATCAGTCTGTCTCACAACCGCAGCACCGCTGTTGCTTATGCTCTCAGCGTGGGGGAGGAAAGCTGACATGGTAGTTGTAACCGCAAAAGAAATGCAGACCATTGACAGGCGGGCAATCACAGAGATTGGGATTCCCAGTTTGGTACTAATGGAAAACGCCGGTGTGGCGGTTGTTGGAGAGATTGAGCGAGAATTTGGCGATTTAAGCGACAAGCGCTGCATCATCTTGGTGGGTAAAGGGAATAACGGTGGTGATGGTTTGGTAATCGCCCGCCACCTTTTAAACCGGAACGCTAAGGTAAAGGTCTTTTTATTGGCGGAGGAAGACCAGTTAAGCGAAGACTGCCGCTTTAATCTGCGCATTTTTAAAAAGCTGCAGGGCGAAATTCACGTGGTTACTAAGGCGAATTTATCAAAGCTGAAGATCAATCTGGCGCTTACGGATTTAGTAATTGACGCTTTGGTAGGCACCGGATTCGGAGGCGAAATCCAGGGTTTGCTCCTGGAGGTAGTAAGACTGGTAAACAACTGCCGCAAACCGGTTGTTGCTGTCGATATTCCTACCGGAGTCAATGCCACAACCGGGGCAGTCAGTTCCCACGCCGTAAAGGCAGATCTGACGGTAACCCTGGCGCTGCTGAAATCCGGATTACTGCTTTATCCAGGCCGCGAATACTGCGGCAAGATTAAGTTGGTGGATATTGGCATTCCCAAAAGCCTGTCGGTGAACGTCAAACGCTATTATACTAATGATCGGCTGCTGGATTTTCTGCCGCCGCGTCCGGCTTGGGGACATAAGGGAACCTTTGGCCGCTGTTTGATCATAGCTGGCTCCCGCTCGATGACCGGTGCGGCTTACCTTGCTGGTCAGGCAGCTCTTAGGGTCGGAGCGGGTCTTGTAAGCTTAGCAGTCCCGGAGTCGATTCGGCCGCAGTTTTTACCCAGCGAAGTTATTACTGTACCGATTCCGGATGAAGGCAGCGGCAGTTTCAAGAAAGTCAGCATTGAAACACTGCAGGAACACCTTGATAATAAAGATGTGCTGGTGATCGGTCCCGGTTTGGGTTCTGATTCAGAGCTAAAGGATGTAATCGAAGCGGTGCTGGAAAAATGGTATGGACCTCTGGTTTTAGATGCCGATGGCATCAACCACCTGGATCTAGAGTGGCTGAAATCAGTGCCGGAACAGGTCCGGCGCAGCTGGATTCTTACTCCTCACCCCGGTGAACTCGGGCGTCTCCTCGATTTATCGCCGGCGGAAATAAACCAGAATCGCTTGGAAATTGCTTGGAATACTCATAAAGAGTTAGGTGTAAATATAGTGCTTAAAGGCGCGCCTACGATCACAGCGGGGGATAATCAAGTTTATATTAACAGCACCGGCAATTCCGGCATGGCTACCGCCGGAACCGGAGATGTGCTGACTGGCATGATTGGCGGGCTCCTTGCCCAGGGGATGAATGCTTTTCAGGCAGCCGCCGCTGGCGCTTATCTCCACGGCAGGGCCGGAGATTATGTCGTCCAGGTGTACAGCCAGCGTGGCATCACAGCATCTGACCTGCTGCCGGCCATTCCCTGCGTGTTGGAGGTTGAGCCTAGGTAAAAGGCAGCTTTGACTGGAGTGAATTAAATATGAAAGAGCCCTCAAGACCGGTTTGGGCTGAAATTAGTATTGCAAACGCAGCACACAATGTAGCAGCATTGAAGCGGTTAATTGGCTCCGACTGCCAGTTGATGGCTGTGGTAAAGGCCAATGCTTACGGCCATGGAGATCTTGAGATAGCGCGAACCGCTCTAGCCC